>JBBPZF010000203.1:0-2116 GCA_038199105.1 Chitinophagales bacterium
AATTCCCAGCTTGGAAAACTTATTACACGTGCCTGTATAGATTGCTGTTTTAATTTTTCCTGCGCTTCCAATAACAAATGCACTTCGCTCCCGCTTCCCATTAAAATTATTTGTGGTTCATTTTCGCAATCACTTAAAATATAAGCGCCCTGTTCAACACCGGATGCTTTTGCATATTTATCCTGGTCAATTTCCGGTAATTCCTGGCGGGTTAAAATCAGTGCGACGGGACCATCTTTATGTTCGAGCGTTACACGCCATGCCTGTACCGTTTCGTTGGCATCTGCAGGACGAATAACCGTTACATTTGGAACAGATCGTAAACCAATTAATTGTTCTACCGGTTGATGCGTGGTTCCGTCTTCACCCAAGCCAATGCTATCATGCGTATAAATAAATATCGGGCGAATTTTCATGATGGCAGCAAGGCGAATAGGTGGCCGCATATAATCAGAAAATATAAGAAAAGTAGCGCCATAAGGAATGATGCCTTTTGTAAGCGCCATACCGTTTAAAACTGCGCCCATCGCATGTTCGCGAATACCAAAGTGAAAATTTCTTCCGCTATGATTTGTATTGGTGAATGATTCAAAATCTTTTAATTCTGTATCAGTAGAGGGCGAAAGATCTGCAGAGCCGCCAATCAACATCGGTAACTTTGCAGCAATTGCATTCAGCATTTTTCCGGATGCCTTTCTTGTTGCAGTTCCTTTTTCTGTTTGTTTAAAAACAGGAAGATCGTCTTTCCATCCTTCGGGTAATTTTCCATTTTTAAATAATTCATATTCTGCAGCTTCGGCAGGATATTTTTCTTTATATTTTTTATACAGATCATCCCAGTCATTTTCTTTTTTTATTCCTTCTTTTCCTTTCTCCCTGTAATAATTTAATACTTCATCAGCAACAACAAAACTTTTATCAGGATCAAAACCAAAATTTTCTTTCACCAACCTCACTTCATCTTTTCCTAACGGAGAACCATGCGCTGCTGCTGTATCAACTTTATTAGGACTGCCAAAGCCAATGTGAGTGCGCACTTTAATCAATGAAGGTCGCCCGGTTTCTTTCTTTGCATTTTCAATGGCAGCAGCAATTGCTTCCGTGTCATTTCCATCTGTTACAGATTGTACATGCCATCCATAGCCCTGAAAACGCTCTGTTACATCTTCATTAAATGCAAGAGACGTTTCACCTTCAATGGTTATCTGGTTATCATCATACAAATAAATAAGATGCCCTAATTTTAAATGCCCGGCAAGTGAAGCCGCTTCTGAAGCCACGCCTTCCATAATATCACCATCGCTGCAAATTGTATAAATATTATAATCAAATAATTTAAAATCGGGTTTGTTGTATCGGTTAGCAAGATATTGTTGCCCGATGCCCATGCCTATTCCATTTGCAAAACCCTGCCCGAGCGGACCGGTAGTAACTTCTATTCCATCTAGTAAACCATATTCAGGATGGCCGGCAGTTTTACTATGCAGTTGACGAAAGTTTTTTATATCATCCATGCTGATATTGTAACCGGTTAAAAATAAATAACTGTATTGTAACATACATGCATGGCCGCATGATAAAATGAAACGGTCACGATTAGGCCATTCAGGATCCTGCGGATTATAATTCATAAATTTTGTCCAAAGCACATGCCCTATCGGCGCGAGCCCCATTGGTGTGCCGGGATGGCCTGAGTTAGCTTTTTGAACTGCATCTGCAGCAAGCACCCTTACGGTATTAATTCCTGATTGTTCTATTGATTCCATTTTTTTATTTGCAATTTAATTGTTGACAATGCATCAAAGTACATGCCGTATGGAGAAAAACATTTGGCAAAAGTAAAAGAAAGAAGGTTTTAGAATTCATTTGCAATTAATTCAATGAATTTGATGGAGCAATTATTGTGAGGTAAATATTATTAATTGTTTGAAATGAATTTTTAGGAATGACCCATCTATTTAAAATTGGTGATCATGTTACGTGGAGTTCAGAAGCAGGTATTGTATCAGGCAAAATTATAAAAATACATGCTGCCAATTTTGATTATAAAGGCTATACACATCGTGCCAGTAAAGAAGACCCACAATATGCAATAAAGAGTGATAAAACGGATCAT
>JBBPZF010000204.1:0-2926 GCA_038199105.1 Chitinophagales bacterium
AATGACATAAGTTTTTATAATCGTTTTTGTAGGTCTTATTCCTCTTTGAGAAGAATCAATGTCAACTATACTCGATATCTCTATTCTGCCAAATTCTGCGGAAGGTTTTATGCCATTAGCAAAATAAATAAGGTCTTTTAATGTCATTCCACCAAACTTTTGCACCTTCCCAGGTTTGCGCACTTCACCCTCAATGGTTACAAATTGCCTGTCGCTAAACTGGTTGCGGTTAAAGACTTCAATAATGTCATTGGCTTCTATCGGAATATTGTAAGAACTGTTTATATTTTTATTCAGATCTTCCAGGCTCACATCTATTTTATCAGATTTCAAATTGGTCGAATCTCCCGCGCCTTTATAGACATACGCCCTTTCCAGGTAAGAATTAGGCGTAATGCCGCCGGCCCTATTTATCACATCAAACAAACGGTCACCTTTTCTTATCTCATACACATTCGGATAGGCAACTTCTCCTTTTACGATTACTTTATTATTCAGCCCTGCATTGATGGGATTTACTACCACCACATCGCCATCATACAATGGTTCATCAGTTACGTCACCATTTGCTTTTAACCCGATGGCATTAAAATTCACGTTTTTTATCGTTTGCTTTTCATTTACATTCCTGATAATTACACCGCCCGAAGCATAGGCTTCAGTTGTAAAACCTCCCGTATATTTAAGCAGGTCGGCCATTCCCTCTTTCTTTTTAAGCTGGTAATACATCGGTCTTCTAAACTGCCCGGACGCAAGAACTTTTTTATCATAAAAAGGCACGATTACGAAATCATTATTTTCGAGATAAAGATGTTTGCCATAGTCCCCGGTGGTTAAATATTTATATACATCAATAGAATCTATAACTCGGCCGTTGCGGGAAATAAGAATGTTACGCATATTTCCATAATCGGTGACCCCGCCGGCTAAGGCTATTACATTTAATGCATTGGTGAAAGCTGAAACCACCTGCGGCCCAGGCGCCTGCACTTCTCCGGAGGCTTGTATCACAATACTTCTTGGCTGGCCAAGCGTTACGGAAACATTGGTAGAAGGAGGGATCACTCTTACAAAACGATCATGAATAATAGCTCTGGCATTTTGAAAAGTCAAACCTTGTATAGTTATTTTGCCAAGGCCGGAAGGGAAAATAGTCCCGTCACGGGCCACGGTATAGCTTTGCTCAAAATCGGCACCACCCCAAAGTGAAACAATTATTATATCGCCTACCCCTATCGGGTAATCAAGAGGTGGAGTGGAAAGTTCAGAAAGTTCTAATATTTGCTTTTGTTGAAACAGGTCACGTCCATAAACATCTTCCGGGCTATAAAAATTTCTTTTGAAATTATCTTTTTGTGTGCTATCCTTCGCAATTACGTTCCTGGTTTGCAGGTCGGCAATGGTTTTATGAATATCATCACCGGCCTTTCTATCCGGGCCATTATTATCCCTCAAATAATTTTGTAAATCAGATGGAGATGCGTTTTTCAACGCATTTGGATCAATGGGCAAATCTTCTGTTGGGGCCTGCGCATACACAGATGCTGCAGACGAAAGAAATGCAAAAAATAAAAATAAGATAACTGCTTTTGCAGTAATCACACATTTGGAACAACACATAGTTAGGGTAAGTGTTAGATATTCCTTATAAACGTAAAAGCACGTGATTTTATTATATAAGCTTGTTGCCCCAGATTAATTTATGTGAGAAGTTGCGGCGGGAAACATATTGGATAATCAGTTAATAGCTGATCAGCTAATTAATATCCAAGGTCTATTTCGGTATTATCACCAATATTCAATGATCTTGTTTCGCCTCTTATTTCGGTATCACTACCAATAAGCGAGTCGTCAAGTACCACATCGTATAGTTTGGAGAAAGAGCCAATGATGGAGGCTTTTACTATTGAATATTGCACGATCGTATTCTCCCCTACAGCCACATGCGGGCCTATGATAGAATTTTTAATGTCGCAGCCTTCGGCAATGCTTACGGGAGGAATAAAAATAGTATTCTCAAATTTATTAGACTCAGCGATATTACCTCCGAATTTTTGAAGCAGTATAGCATTCGACTGAAGCAAAGTCTCTTTCTTACCGCAATCAAACCAATTTTCTACTTTAAATGTTGAGAACTTTTCACCCTGCTCAATCATGCATTCAAGGGCATCAGTAAGGTTAAATTCGTTGTGGCTTTTAATATTATTTGTAATGATTTTATCAAGGCAGGCAAAAAGCACTTTGCTATTTTTTATTTTATAAAGGCCAACCAATGCCATATTGGATTTTGGTATTGATGGTTTTTCTACCACTCTTGTGATATAACCTTTTTCATCTACATCCGCCACACCAAAGTTGCGCGGATCATCTACCTTTTTTATTCCAAGCATTGATTCGGAGGAGGCAAGTACATCCGCAATATTATATTCGCAAATGGTATCTCCCAATGCTATAAATACTTCATCATCTCCCACTATTTGCTTTGCAAGGTCAATGGCATGCGCTGTACCTTTTCTTTCATTCTGAAAAATAAAATGGCAGGTAAGCTGCGGATATTTTGACTTTATATAATCCTGTATTTTTTCACCCAAATACCCTACTATAAAAATAAAATCATTAATTCCTGCTTCGTGGAGCTGATCAACATTTATGCTTAGAATCGTTTTTCCTGCAAGAGGAATAAGCGCCTTAGGTTGGGTATATGTATGTGGCCGCAATTTAGTTCCCGCACCTGCTACCGGTATTATCGCCTTCATTTATTCATTGTTTAAAATCACTTCCGCAAAAGGAAAGTGAATATAGGAAAAAATATAGCAACTGATATTGTAGAAAATATCGTTAAGTACCCGATCAATTAGACGTTTGCTCATGAAAGTATCGGGCTAAAAAATTTACAAACCATTTTCAAAAGCAAATTGAATTAATG
>JBBPZF010000205.1:0-5127 GCA_038199105.1 Chitinophagales bacterium
CCACTTTGTTTCCATAGCTCTATGACCTCAAACATTTGCTGACGTGTCTCCGGATTATTACGCATTATATTTATTTTATCCAGCAAATTTATTGACTCCTACATTTGTGGGCAATATGGAGTTAGACGGTTGCTTACGCTGCTGTAGCACCTGCACTTTTAGCAGAAACCACATCTAAAGCACCAACTACGTTTCTTTTCTTTGCGGTACCATATCCTACTACCACCACTTCTTCAAGCTTCCGGTTTGTAGATAATAACTTTACATTAATGGAAGATCTTTTATTTACCGGTATCTCCTGCTCAACGAAGCCAACAGAGCTAAAAACCAATACAGCGTTGTCGTCGGCTGAAATCGTAAACTTCCATTTACATCTGTGTTCACCCCGTTATTGGTACCCTTAACCGTTACACTTACCCCCGCAAGAGGCTCGTTGTTGTCGCCGGTAACCCTGCCTGTGATCTGGAGAGCCAAATATTCCCGTACGTTAGCGGCGGCAATAATCACCACCAGGTTATTGTCCAGCATCTTATAGCCGAGCCCTGTGTTGGCTAATAATTTTGTGAGGGCAGATTGCAATGGGAGGTCCTCGGCAGAAAAATCTACCCTGGCCCTTAATGGCTTTAATTCATAATTGTACAGAAAGCGCACCCTGGTGGATTTCTCAAAATAGCCCAGGATTTTTTTAACTTCTGTTTTTTCAACATTCATGCTAATGTTTTGCCCGTAAGTTCTGGCCTTAGCCTGGATAGTGGCAACTAACATGAGGAACATAAATAGCTTCATGATAAGCAACGTTTTGGTGAGAGAAGAACGATTATTTCGTTCTGCGGAAACTCGTTTTTTCATACTTTTGTTTTTTACAGTTATAAATAGAGCTGCATTGATTACTCAAAACATTTGCAGTTCTGTTGAAGGCTCTTCGGGGAACGTGACAGCGTTTCCCGATTTTTTTTATTTGAATTTATTGTACTCAGTTTTGTTCCGCATCGTTCCCCTGCGGGAGACGATGGCCGATATTAAATTCAATAATTAAATTCTCTCATTTCCCATAAATCAATACTTCGTTATTGTCAATCTTAAAATTAAAAAGCGCTGTTAATTGAAGCGCTTCTAACGCCTGCTCTATACTTTCATTTTCAAATACACCCCGAAAGCGGTATGACGCAACTTTATCATTTTTAAAAGTGATTTTTTTATTAAACCACCTTTCCATTTTATCAGCCAGCTCATAAAAATTATCGCCATCAAATATCAATTTGTTGTAAACCCACGATGTTTCTTTCAAAGCACTGTCAGGAATATCTTTAGGTAAAACACTTACCGCGATACCCGAAATTTCCAGCTTCCCCACGGTGGATTTTTTGTGAGAAGCTTCATCTGTTTCAGGCGAAAGCGTTTTAGAAATAGTATTCAATTCTTTTTGGAATATGAGTTTTTCGTGTGGGCGTAAAATAACCTTAGCCGACTTGGGTTCTCTTTGATTTGCAATTTCAATAGAACCGTGAATCAATGAAGCCTCAATGGTTTTATCATGAGCATAAGATTTCACATTGAAGGCTGTGCCCAGCGCCTTTATATCAATATTTGAAGTGTGAACAATAAATGGCTTTTCAGGATTCTTCATAACATCAAAATAAGCTTCACCTTCTAAATAGATGTCCCGTGTGCTATCATTAAAATTAGCATTATAAGAAATTTTACTTTCACTGTTCAGCCACACCTTACTGCCATCAGGCAATACCATCGTAGTACGAACGCCACGGCCTGCAACCACTTCAGTTTTATTTTCAACCACAACAGCCGCCGCCAAATTTTTAGCGTTATCTTTTTTAAAATAATAATAGCTGCCAAATATTATACTTGCTGCCATTGCCGCAACGGATAGCCGCCTTATCCAAATAGGAAATGTTTTCCTATTTTTTTGAACGCAAGTGCTTTCTGTGCTATCATCGGCCGACTGTAAAATATATTCAAAGTGGGCATCGGGTTCCCCGGACGGAACGTTAGGCTTTTCCAATAAGGTTGCATGCCAGTAAGCAGAAAAAATTTCATTGAAATGATGTGCATCTGGATTTTCAGAAAGTAACTTATCCAATTCCTGCAACTCTTCTTTGGAGGCTTCTCCGGCAAATTTTCGGGCAATTAATTTTGAAAGTTCGTTACTGAGCAAAGCAATGCGTTTGCTTTATAAGACAGGTAATTTAATAAACCACCCTAAACAGATCGTAACTTTTTGAGAAATTATTTTTTCGCCGGTGCCGGGAAATTATTGAAAGAGGCTGAAACCTTAGCGCTAATGCGCTTTACAGCAATTACCATCTGAGCATCTACGGTATTTTCAGAGATGTTTAATATTTCAGCAACTTCACGGTATTTAAGTCCATCTTCTCTTACAAGTTTAAAAGCCATTTTACAACGGGGCGGTAAGCTTTCGATTGCTTCATGAATCTGTGCCATTATCTCGCTGCCTATCATTTCGTCTTCCGGGTTGATGGTACATCTAACGTCAATGTCCATAAAGTCAAAGGGCTCGGTAACAAGTTGGTTTGCTTTTTTTTCGAGATAGTTGAGAGCGCTATTTTTTACTGCCCGGTATAAATAAACGCGAATGTTTTCAATCGCTGTAATACGCTCCCGTTGCTTCCAAATTTTAATAAATACATCATCTACTATTTCCAGCGCGACGTCTTTGTGCTTTAGGATAAGAAAAGCAAAATGGAGAAGGGGTGAAGCAAACAGGTCGAAAAATTGCCTGAAAGCAACCTGGTCGCCATTGGAAATTTTTTCCTGGAGCTTAATAATGTCAACGCTTTTCGTATTCTCCGGCAGCATTCTGGCAATCGTTTTAGTTTACAATAATAAATAATTTTCATTTAAAATTAGATACTTTATGCTTTTTAAAAACGGTAGCCATAACTCGTTGGCGGAATTTATTTTAAAAAGTTGTAACAAAAAATGTTGCGCAGTTGTATAAGTGAGTGCCTAAACTTACTACTCCAACATGCCCCGCGTCAAAACAAATTTCGAGACTATAACTGGGGTAATAAAAGAAATTCTTAGTGAACTAAATGAAAAAGGTAACTACTCAAGACGCGGGACCAAACCAAGATTGCCGAATAATAAATATTTTGCAGCATGCGATTCAAACCAATCGAACATTTCTTTAATGATATTTTGTTTTTCAGCTTTTAGATAATTTAAAAAAGAAGTTGCTACCATTGAAAATCCTTTGTCTTCCAACCAAATTAAATTCCAAACTGATTTTATCGGGAAGCCTTTTACCGGAATGATTTGCAACTCTCCATTATTCAATTCATTCTTAATGCCAATCAATGGCATGATGGAAAAGCCCATGCCTGCAATCACCGCTTGTTTTACCGCCTCGTTGGAGGTGAGTTCCATTTTCTTTTTCACAGGCAGTTTGTTTTTCAAAATAAATTTCTCCATCACATGCCTTGTTCCCGAACCTTCCTCTCTATAGATTAAGGGAATGGTTTCAAATATCTTACTTTACCTTATCTTAACGCACAAAAGCCATTGCAATCCCTCCATCTACATTAAGAATATTGCCCGTAGATTTATTCATTAATCCACCAACAAAAACAAAACAAGCATTGGCAATATCTTCAGGTAAAATAATCTCATTAAGCAAAGTTCTCTTTGCATAAAACTCGGGCAAATCTTGAACCTTCACACCGTATGCTTTAGCACGGCCTTCAGCCCAGGCGCCTTCCCATATTTTGCTTTCAGAAATTACTGCATCCGGATTTACTACGTTTACCCGTATTTTATCTTTACCGAGTTCTGCTGCATTGAGGCGGCTCAGGTGCAATTGGGCTGCCTTTGCAGATCCATAAGCCGCGTTATTGGGCCCGCTCACTAATGCATTTTTACTTACTATATTTATTATATCACCACCTAAGTTTTGTTTTCGCATAATTTCAACGCCGGCTTGTGTTACAAAAAACTGGCCTTTTACAAGCACGTCATATAAAAGATCCCAATCCTGCTCGGTATGTTCCTCAATTGGCTTAGATATAGAAAGGCCTGCACAATTAATTATAACATCAACTCCGCCAAAAGATAAACAGGCCGCGTCAAATGTTTTTTTAATAGTTGATACATCTGTAACATCTAATGTTTCAGATATAAAAACGTCATCGCCATATCTTTTGCTGAACGCTGCTTTTGCAATTTGCAAACGTTCCGTATCATTGTCGTTTATCACTACACAAGCGCCTTCTTCCGCAAATTTCTTTGCGATTGCTTTGCCTATTCCGCCTGCGCTTCCGGTTATTAATGCAATTCGTCCGCTGAGAGATTTTGGCTTTGGCATACGTTGCAATTTTGCTTCCTCGAGCAGCCAATATTCTATATTAAAAGCTTCCTGCCTGGGAAGTGCGGTGTACTCACTTATCGCTTCTGCTCCACGCATTACATTAATAGCATTTATGTAGAACTCTGCTGCGATTCGTGCAGTGGGTTTATTCTTTGCAAAAGTAAACATGCCCACACCGGGATATAAGATAACAACAGGATTTGGATCCCGCATTGCCGGGCTGTTAACGTGCTTTGATGTGCTGTAATATTCTGTATAAAGTTTTCTGTAGGCTTCAAATTGTGGCGTAAGTTTCTCTTTTATTGCATTGACATTTGCTACGTCTTCATCAACAGAAATATCCAAAACAAGGGGTGAAATTTTTGTTCTTAAAAAATGATCAGGGCAACTTGTACCCATGCGGGCCAACTTTAAAAGATCATTTGAATCAATAAATTCAAGCACTTTATCATCATCAGTAAAATGGCCGATCATTTTTGTTTGTGAAGAACAAAAACCACGTAAGATGGGCGCCAATGAAACTGCCTTTTCTATGCGTTCTTTTTTTGAAAGTGGCTTAATTTTTTGCCCGCCAAACATAGGTCTTTCTTTGTCATAGTTATCTTCGAGATACTCAGCACAGCGCTCAATTACTTCAAGGGTGTTGATATAACTTTCATAAGCTGTGTCGCCCCACGTAAATAATCCATGGGAGCCAAGCATGATGCCGCGTAAGTGTGTGTTTTCATCCAAACACTCTTTCAATTTTAACCCAAGATCGAAGCCGGGGCGCTGCCATTCTACCC
>JBBPZF010000206.1:0-2058 GCA_038199105.1 Chitinophagales bacterium
CACCTCACCCCGGCCCTCTCCAGAGGGAGAGGGAGAAGGGCCGTTGTTTATAAATAATTGATTTGTTCTTTTGTTCCTGTCTAATGGACCTGAATAGCACAAATAAATATCCAGCCACCCGTCACCATTAACATCCGCTATACTCACGCCTGTTTTCCATCCTTTTTTTCCGCCAACACCTGCTTTAGAAGTGATGTCTTCAAATTTCCAGTTTCCTTTGTTCAGATAGAGTTTGCCAGGTTGCATGTTGCCGGTAAAATAAATATCCTGCAGGCCATCATTATTGAAATCACCGATACCTACGCCGCCGCCGTTGTAAATATTAGTTACATCTAATGGATTGATAGAATCATTTTCGGTTATTTGATTATTGAAATGGATGCCGGATTGATCGCCGGAAACCTTTTCAAAAAGAGGATGCCTGGTATTGCAGGAAATAATAAAAAAAAATGATAAATATAATAAATAGATAGATTGTAAAAATGCTTTAAATCTAAGCGGCATCATGAAGAGGTATTTAAAAAAAAAGAAGGTATTTTTGTTTTCAGCTTTTGAATTTACTATTAAACTTTGGTCACATTGTACAATCCATCTTTTTTTAAATTATATAACAAGATCAATTTTTAAAATTTCATCTTAAATATTTCCTTTTTTCAATTCTTCTACCGCATGATTTGCTGCACGTGCTGTTAAAGCCATAAATGTAAGCGATGGATTTTGTGTACTGGTTGATGTCATACAGGCGCCATCTGTTACAAATACATTTTTACAATTATGAAACTGATTCCAGGAATTTAGCATTGATGTCTTGGGATCTTTGCCCATGCGGACCCCGCCCATTTCGTGAATATCGAGACCAGGAGCTTGTTTGCTATCATGCTGAGTAATGTTTTTACAACTTGCTTTATCCAACATTTCCGAGGCCTGGATTAAAAAATCCTTAAATAGCTTTTCATCATTATCATCATAATCAACGTTAAACACCAGTTGCGGAATACCCCATTGATCTTTTTTATCTTTGCTCAAAGTAACATGGTTTGTTTCTTTAGGAATTGTTTCTCCCTGCATCATCATGGAAACATACCAATCACCCGCTTCTGCAAGCGAATCTTTAAAAGTGCCACCAATTTGTTCCTGGTCAGTACCACTACCCCTTCCTCTTCCAGCGCCATAAAAGCTCATATATCCCCGAAGAAAATCCATCTCTTGCTTATGCACATTTCTAAAGTTAGGCATCATTGGCTGTGTAGGCCGGCGACCATAATAATATTTATCTTCCGGCCCATCAAATGTGGCAGATACGCTACCCTTGTAGTTATTAAAAGCAATATATTTTCCTAAAAGCCCACTATCATTTCCGAAACCCTGGGGAAAACGGCTGGACGTGGAATTTAAAAGAATAAGATTCGAATTAAAACAGGCAGCATTTACAAAAATGATCTTTGCAAAATAGTCAGTCGTGTTTTTTGTATGTGGATCTATTACACTTACACCCACAGCTTTATTTTTTTTATCATCATAAATAATAGAGTGTGCAACAGAATCAGAACGCAATGTTAAGTTGTTGGTTTTTTGTGCCCATGGAATGGTTGATGCATTCGAACTGAAATAACCGCCAAAGGGGCAACCCCTTTCACATTTACTTCTTGCCTGGCACTGGGTGCGGCCCTGTTCAATATGAATAGGGTTAGGCTTGGTAAGGTGTGCACAACGGCCCTGTACTACGTAACGGTTTTTATAATTAGCCATTATTTTTTGCTGAATATCTTTCTCAACACAATTCATTTCCCAGGGAGGAAGAAACTCTCCGTCCGGCAGTGTATCGTATCCGTCTTTGTTGCCGCTAATACCCGCAAACGTTTCCACATGTGAATACCAGGGGGCTATATCTTCATAACGTATAGGCCAATCTACTGCAAAGCCGTCACGTGCCGGCCCTTCAAAATCATATTTACTCCAGCGCTGAGTTTGCCTTGCCCACAATAGGGATTTACCACCCACCTGGTAACCGCGTATCCAGTCAAAAGGTTTCTCCTGTATGTAAGGATGCTCTTTATC
>JBBPZF010000207.1:0-8366 GCA_038199105.1 Chitinophagales bacterium
TATGAAGTTTATTTTCAAGATAGCTGACTACTTTTTTTCGTGCAAAATTTTGTACAGCGGGAACCTGTATCAATATGAGTACGAGGATTACGAGGAAGATAATTGATCCAATAATCCATGCAAGTACCTTTCCTATCTTAGCTAATACCGATATTTTCTTTTTTGGTGTCGCAGTCTTTTCTGATTCTATTTCTTTCATTGGGTGATTTAAAAATATGTGTACCTCAAAATTTAAACCAAATAATAGAATGAATATCAGCTACAAAACCTGCAGAGACGGATACAGTACAGATAACACTTCAAGATCATATAACAGGCTATCAGATTTTAAGGCTAAATAGCTCTATCCCGTTTCCCTTCCCTTTTAGGTCAACAATTCCGAGGCTTTCGGTCTGCCATTTTTTTAGATCTATATTATCCAGGAAAGCTTTTGAAACAATAAACTGATGATGCAATTCATTACAGGCGCTTCGGATGCGGGCCGTGGTGTTCATGGTGTCTCCGCTCATTGCGAGGTCTTTTTTAACCACTCCTATTTCCCCAACAGTAACTTCTCCCAAATGTATACCCACCCTAAACTCCGGAACTATGCCATATTTTCTCCTAAAATGTTCGCTTTTCTGTTGAATATTTTTCCTGGACTCTATTACTGCATCAAGGCATTTCCGCGTGTTTCCCTTTTTGAACAACCACGAGCACACAACTTCATCCCCCACATATTGATAGATGGTCGCGTCAAACTCTATCAGCGCCTGTGATACGCGATAGATGAAATCCCTGATAAATTCGAAATACATAGCATGCCCAAGCTTCTCTGCAATAGGCGTGGAATCTTTTAAATCAATAAACATTACTATCCTCTTTTCTATTTTAGGATTTATATATTTTCCGACCAATATATCTATAAATACGCCGGGTGCATATTTTTCATTTATAATAAGAATAAGCTGCGTTACAAAAAATATAATCATCCAATATATAATCTTTTGCAAAAGCCAATTTCTGTATAAGGCATAAGATTCAATTTGCTTAAATGCGTTTGCAGCGGTTTCATTAAGAGTAACGATCGAATTAGCATATTGAATAACGAAGGTTAAAACAAATGCCGAACCTAAAAGAATGACGCTTTTGATTAAAAAATTTAACCATAGCGGAAATCGTCTTGACATTTTTCTAAGCCTATACACAAAAATATACGCCATGGTAAGGCTGATGGCAAACATCAAGGCCTCCCTGAACCAAAGGCTGTTTTTATGGTATTGTTCATCTGTACGCAGCAACACGATCACAAAGTCAATCGCGGTCCAGAACAGTGCAACTAATATTACAGTTTTGAGCCGTAATTTATTAAGGTGGGATATATAAAAAAATCTGCTTACGGTGCTCATTGTTTCGTTTCTAAAAAGTTGTAGATAGATTGCTGTGCATTTACTTTAGTTGCACCATGTGCGTTTATTTTTTGTTGTTGAAAACCCGGCATCAGCATCACGGCTTTATCATTATCGTGCCATTGAATATCGAAATATTTAAGCAACTCTTTTTTACATGCTTCATTTTTTATGCTCACATACACTTCTATGCGATGGCGCAGGTTACGGGTCATCAGGTCTGCAGAGCCCATCAATACTTCTACATTTTCATCGGTGCCAAAACAAAGAATCCGCGAATGCTCAAGGTACCTGTCAACTATGCGCTTCACGGTGATGTTTTCGCTCTCACCAGTAACACCGGGAACAAGGCAACAGATGCTGCGAACAATAAGATTTATTTTTACTCCAGCTTGGCTTGCCTTATAAAGAAGCTTTATGAAATATGGTTCCTCAAGATTGTTCACCTTTATTCTTATTAATGCTTGGTCACCCCGCTTTGCCTTTTCGATTTCTTTTTCTATAAGGCTTTCCAGCCCTTTTACCATATTAAATTGTGCTACCAATAATTCCTTAAACTTGAGATCAACCTTTTCATCGGGTATTTCCTTCGTTTGTAAAAATTCAAACAATTGCAGCAATTCTTTCGTGATGCTCTCATCGGTGGTCATCAACACATGATCGGTGTAGAATTTTGCGGTAATCTCATTAAAATTGCCGGTACTTAATATCGCAAATGATTGCTTGCCTTCTTTTTTCTTTTTTCTTACCAAAGCTATCTTACTATGCACCTTTATTTCCGGTAAGCTGTAAATAATCTTAACGCCTGCATCTTTCATTATGCGGCTCCATTTTATATTATTAGCTTCATCAAAGCGGGCCTTCAGTTCAATAAAGGCGATTACATTTTTACCATTCTTCGCTGCACTGATGAGTGCATTGATGATGTGTGATTCTTCAGCAACGCGATAAAGAGTAATAAAGATGTCCGTTACTTCCCCGTCCACAGCGGCCTGGTTAAAAAATGAAAGTATTGGGTTGTAAGACTGATAAGGAATGTGCAGCAACACATCATCGTTAAGAAGCAAATTAAAGATATCACCGCTGTTCATCACATGCGCAGAAGAAAGCGGTTTCCTCTCTTCATACACAAGTTTTTTATTAAAGGTTGGAAATTTTGAAAGGTCGCTCAGGTTGTGATAACGGCCACCAGCAAACATATCTTCAGTGCTTACATTAAAGGCTGCTGCGAGGAACATCTGCAAATTGACCAGCATTCCGTCTTCATAAAGAAAACGGGAAGGTGGTCCGAAATCTCTTTTCGTAAGTTGTTTTTCTATTTTGCTGAGAAGGTTCCCGCTAAATTCATCCGCAAGATATAGCTCTGCATCGCGGTTAAATTTTATGCTGAAAACACCTTCTATATGAAGGCGGGGAAAAATATATTTTAGATTTTCACGAACAATATCATCAAGAAAAATCACGTATTCATTTCCATCAATTGGTGTAAGTGTAAAGAAGCGGTTTGTTTTTTCAGAAGGAATATTTACGATTGCCTGTTTCAATAAGCCATCATTTTCTTCCAGCAAAGTGACGACAAGGTAGAGATGATTATTTTTAGGCATAAAGCCTTCTTCGCTTTTGCCATCAAGATAAATCGGCTGAATAAACGAAAGAACATTTGACAGAAAAATTTCTCTTATTTCAGGAAGGTGCTCTTCCCTTATTGGCATGTTATAATAAAAAATGATGTTCTCTTTTATCAGCAACGGTAGTATTTCCTGGTTAAGAATAAACCCAAAAAAGTTGAGCTGGTTTTTTATTTCGTCCTGCACTTTCTCCGCAATATTTTCCTGTGTGCCTTTTATCGCCTTTAGTGTTTTTTTATTTATGATAGACAGGGCCACTACACCCGGATAGCGCACCCGGAAAAATTCATCAAGGTTAGAAGAAAAAATTGCAAGAAACTTCATGCGTTCAAACAAGGGCAGCGTTGCGTCTGCAGCTTCCTGCAACACCCTCAGATTGAAACCAAGCCAGCTAAGGTCCCTGTTATAAATAGTCATGAAAAAACGGAAATTAAAGAGGTGAACCTGTGCCATTAATTACTGTGCCCACTGATTCGCCATGATTTAAATAAGCGGCAAATGCGAAGGCCAGCACAGATACGACTATGCCTATCATAAAGATGTTATACGCCCAGCGAATAAGCTTATACTTTCTGCCGAGCACAACTCCTAAAAAATATATATCTTTTATAAGAGAACCATACAAGTAATCAGTATCCAACATCATATCCCGCATGGCTGAATTATATTGCTCATAGGTTGCTTTGTGAAAATTTCCGAAAAACAGCAGGTTTGTTTTTTTCTCCGCAATATCTTCCCGCGTAAATGTGCCTTCACTTATTTTCGGGCGTGTAGCCAATATAGATATTACAATAGTAGTGACGGCAACTGTCAAAAATATCATTGTTGGAATGAGTAAATATTGCTCTTCCTGCAATTTTCTTAACAGCACACTCAGGATAACGGAAATAATAATCGCATTTACCGAAATAAGTATGTTAGCCTTGTGATCGGCCATATCGCTAAGCTTCATGTGATTTTCTGACGTGAGGCGCAACATGGTTTGAATACCTTTGTTCATCAACCCACTTTTGTCTTTCTCCAGCCCAGCCAGGGTGCCCACTGTGGTTTGGGTTTCTTCTTCAAGTGCTGCCACCTTTTTCTGCAATTTTTTTATGTTTTTCTGTTTCCTTTTGTTCAATAGATCCTTGGCGTAATTAGTGTAGAATTGGTGATCCTCCAGCATCTTTATGGTATCGTCATCAAACTTCATTTTATCAGTATCGCCACTTCGTAATTTTTGCTCTTCAAAGGCATGCTTATTGGTCGTCTTAAAATCTTTGGTGCCGAGATGGTAAGTATCCGCATCACAAATTATTTGTTGCAGCAGGTTTTTCGGGTTTCTTGGCATTTTGGTCGCCATAATGCATTGCTCAATCTCTCCTAAAATTTTTTCATCATCTATATAATCTGCCATAAACTTTCTCATGATATCACAACTCATGGGTTCATGTTTTGCAGGCTCTGTAAAAAGATGCCCTGTATCGTGAAACCAAGCTGCAGCAAAAAGTACCAGCATTTCATCTTCTGACACTTTGTAATGCCCTGCGATTTCCTGTGTGCGCTTTACCACATTTTGTGTGTGCTCAAGGCTATGAAATGCCAGCGCCGGCGCATGCATTTGTTCAAACAGCCCTGTCACATACTCTTCTATTTTCTTGTATAATTTATGATAATCCATGTTTAGTAAGTTATATTAAATTTCGTACCCACTGAAAAATTAAACAAGCTGCCTTCACCTGAGAAAGCTATTGTTGCCGAAACTATTCCAAAATTATAAGGCGAAAAATAAAGACCCGTTCCAAAAGAATCGTGCCATTTATGTGAAGTTCCTTCTTTAACCCAAACCCTTCCTACATCATTAAAGCCCAATAATCCTACATCACCCGGAATGATATAAGATTTTGAAGTAAACAATTTGTATCGCGCTTCAAACGAAAAGTAAAGCCTGGATTTTCCGGCAAACCTGTCTTTTGTAAATCCACGCAGGTAATTATTCGAGCCGAGCGTAAGTGCCTGGAAGTATTCATAATTCTTATTAAAGATGTGCCCGTAACCCGACCGGAGAATAAAAATTATTCTTGTAGGATCATTAAAACTTGAATGCAACGTCATATCAGCAGTTAGCCTTGTAATCTGCCTGCTATCATCATTTAACCCAGCTAAAGATGTAAGCTCTGTTTTGAATAAAATACCTCTTGTTGCTAAAAATTCTTTATTTAAATTATTAAATATAATACCGCCCTTTACACCGGCATAAGACTTATTAGAATAAATACTCGCTGAATCGAGCCCTGCAAGGGCGGGATGTGACAATATGTTTCCCTTGTTACGGAAATTGTTATTCCAATAATGAAAATATGACGGACCTGCATACAATTGCAAATGGCCGCCGGGAGAGCGTTTCCGTAAGAGAACGTCTGCGGCAAAATTACTATAGCGTACAGTATTAAAATCAGCATTTTTTGCGGGATCCTTTTTTGTTTCGTTACCAAACCCGTAAAAATTATTTAAAACGGTATTGTAAACCTGGCCATTTACTAATACATCATATTTGCCCAAACGGTGATTAAACTCACCACTATAGTGTGCCTGGTAAGCCCCGGTTTTAAAGCTAAGGAGAGCAGAGACACGTTGATAAGTTGAATAAGGTTCCTTTCTGAAACTATAAGTCTTATAGGAATAACCGATGCCTGCAAGAAATTTATCTTCTTCATTAAAACTAACAGCTAACAATGGAAGACGGTAGCTGTTATAATTACACCCGGCAATATCATAATTGTTTACCTGCGGATCACTTGAAATTTCGATGCTGCTTTTATGGGCATTCTCAACGTAGTTGCTATCCGGAGTGTAATCGTAAATCTTATTCCGCACATTTCCCTTTATATTAAAGGTGTCTTTTCCTTTGCCGCCTATAATTCGCAATTTGATTTTAGAATCAGCGGTTGAGTCTATTTCAAAAATATCATTGTCGTTTAACCCATACAAATTTATGTATTTTGTATCCGGGTACTGAAAAGTGCGGTCAAAAATCACATCCGATGTATCTCCGCTTTTTTTCACCTTATATACTTTCACTTCAAGGTCGTTTCCGGAATTAAACACTTTAAAATGCTCTTTTACATTACTACCAAGAACGGTTACTTCCTTTGCTAAAAAGCGATAGTACTTTAATCCTGCTGTACTAAGAAGATCTCTTCTGCTTTTTAATTTTTCGGGTATTATTTTCTTATCAAGCGCATAGATTTTTGGCGGCATTTGTTTTACTGCGTTATCAATTACGCTATCGGTTTCATTTGCCTGGAATTCTTTAATGATGCGCTTCCACCCATTGGCATCAATGTTATTCATAAACAGCCTGTCAAAATTCCTTGCTTCCCAGTTGAACCATTTAATATTATAAAAATGCTTTTTAAAACCTTGCAGAAACGGTAAGGCAGCAAGGCTTAAGCTTCTTACAAAAAGGCCATTGGAATTAAAGAAAGCTTCATCCCTGTCCCGCGGTACGGGAAAATATAACTTACCTGCACCGGTATCTGTTGTACCAAACTTCCATTGATCAAAGTGCCGGTCCCAATCACCAATCATCATATCGAGTAGCCTTGCCCGTAATACCGCTTCCTGGTCTATGTGGTTCTTGCTATCGTCTAAGATCTTATCAATAATTTTAGCGGTGCTTTTCGTATCCTTTGCGCCGGATGTAGGATCATCTCTTTCCAGCAGGGCAACTTTTTTGGCGAGAATAGGCCTGTAAATTCCCAGCGCCGGATCATCAGGAACATAATAATAAGTTGGGTTTGTATGCTCTATGCCGGCGGCTTCTGCCAGTGGCGGAATTGCAAGTGCGGCATAAGGATGTTCTGCAGAAATCATATCCTTAATAAGTCTTTGCGGAACTGCTCCTTTCAATTCCTGGGCAACTAACCCCTCCGGATTTTTATCTACCGTACGCAGTTTCCATTTATTGCATTTTTTATCTCTCAGTGATAATGATTTAGTTTGTTTGCCGCCACCAATTCCATCAATTGTATATCCGCCATTTTCTTTATCAATTCTAAACTCTTTCAAATGAACAGGCATTGCCCACTGCTTACGATAATTTTTGCCGACGATAAATTTATGAACAGCCGATACATCCAGGTAATTTGTGTCAATAGCCACCGTAACACTATCTTCAAAATGCATGATCGGTTCAGCGTCTGGAATTTTTGTCGTACTGTCTTCCGGGGATTTTACAATAGATGAAAAATTGAAAAGATTCCGGGAAAACGAATGGTTAATTGAGTTCTGCGTAACGGTATAAAAATCCACGTGTAAATTTTTATTTTTAGAGATTTCCAGGGTGCTAAATCCTAAAGAGTCTGCGCCGTACAATAATTTTTTGCCGCTGTTAAGCCGGGTATGTTTTGAGCCTGCACCGCTCACAACATAATAATAGCTGCTGTCTTTTATAAGCTGTAAAGTGTGCTCATGTCCGGCTACGAAAATTACATTCCGGTGTTTTTTTGCAACGCTGTCCACCCCTGTAATCATATTCTCATAAGCGGGATAGCGCAAATCCTCAGGTGTTCCGAATGTACCACGAGCCAGTATATAAATAAAGCCGATAGGAATAGGTATATACAGTTTTGGATTTATATCTATCAAAGGAAACAACAATAGTTTTGCAGGAAAGTATCCGCCGTGTATGCCATAGCTTCTCAGTGTATGATGGCCTGCAAGAATTACGAGCTTATCAGAATTTCTGTCAAGTATATCTTCCAGTTCATTGTAAAACTGTTGTGGTGTTTTAGCGTCACAGTCCGATTCAATCCCTGGTTTTGTTCCCTGCTTTCTTATAAACCATTGGCTGTCGTACATTACCAGGGTGATATCATCGTTGATACGTCGCTCAACGGGGCCAGGGCAACCATCTTCAGGGTAAAAATGCACATTAGCGTTTCCACTATTATTTACGTAAGCTCCCTGCCGTTTTACTATTTCAGTGCCGTTTAAAGCTTCATTGGCCCAGTCGTGGTTTCCAGGGATAAAAAATAATTTCGCTTTGGTACCATTCGCAATATTTATTTGAGAGTCTAATATAGCTTTCAAATTTTGGTATCCCGGCATAATTTCATCCGGCAAGCCATAATTATACAAATTGTCACCAAGATAAATGACAGTTGTTTTATCATCTAAAGGAATTAATTTCTTCACCGCATCTACTACCGGCTCACGGCCAAAATTAAGTTCGCCTGCATCACCAACAAGTATAATTCGCTGCTGGATAGTATCAGTTTGCGCGATGCAATTAGTTCGGAAAGCCCAGAGAAATATAAGTGCCAAGACAAAACTCTTACACATCAACCTTTATTTTTTGGTTTAAATA
>JBBPZF010000208.1:0-2718 GCA_038199105.1 Chitinophagales bacterium
CAGCCCAATAGAAATAACAAACTGGAATACGATTAAAGTTTTCCGGATATTGAGATTTATTGAAAAACTTTTTCGTCCATCTTTGAATACAGAAACCGGCTGCAGCCGTGACAGAAAAAAAGCGGGATAAGAACCGGAGACAATGCCCGTTACAATACTTACTATAATAATGGCCGCAATAAATTTCCAGTTTAGTAATATAAGTTTCCCGGCATTTATATCCACAATTTTCGCAAACAAAGGCCAAAGCAAATAAGCCATGAATAACGCAACCGGCAATGCAACACAAAAAAGCAAAACTGATTCAGAAATAAACTGAAAAGCCAATTGTTTTTTACCGGCGCCTAATACTTTTCTGACACCTACTTCCTTTATCCTTTGCAGTGAACGGGCTATTGTAAGATTGATATAATTGATACATGCAATAAATAAAATCAATAAGGCAATAAAAGAAAAAATGTAGATGTATTTAATGTCGCTTGTCGGGAACGGCTCGTTTTTTATGTGCGAATGCAAATGAATGGAAGTAACAGGTTGGAATGCAATTTTTCTATCTTCCGGGAAATAGTATTTTTTATAAATAGAGGGAATCTTTTTTGCCAGGGCGTTTATATCTGCGCCTCTTTTCAACATAATATATTTAACTCCACCGGTGCTAAAGCCACGCCAGTCCAAGGGCTCCTGAGTTTTCGTATTGGCTACAATCGCTTCGGCCTGGAAGTGCGTGTTTGTTGGAATGTCTTTAATAATACCGGTAACAGTAAATGGTTTATTGACTTTCGTATAACCTTTATAGTTAAGTTGTTTACCTATTGGATTTTCAGAAGGAAAAAGCTTTTCTGCCAGGGTTTCGGTAAGTACAATGCTGTTATTGTTTATCAAAGATGAAGCGGCATCACCAGATACAAATGGCAGGTTGAACATTTTGAAGAAACTACTGTCAACCATGAGATAATTAACATGGATATTCTTCCCATTTACAACAAAATCATTTTCCGTATTCGAAATTTTAGTTGCCGATTCTACCTCAGGAAATTCGCTTTTCAAAGTATATGCCAGGGCATCAGGCATTGAAAAAATCTTTTCAAAAAGACTGTCTCTTTTTTCTTCCGCCACTACGCGGTAAATTCTGTTGGAATTGCTATAATACCTATCAAATGATAATTCATATTTAACGTAGGCAGCAATCATTAAAACACCAGCCAATGCTATTGCAAGGCCAATTAAATTAATACTTGCATATACTTTATCTTTTATGAACGAACGCAACGCGATTTTGAAATAGTTTTTAAACATTGTTTTATTTTTTATTCCGTTCTTAAACTTTTCACCGGGTTAGCCATCGCTGCTTTTATTGCCTGAAAACTGATTGTTATCAATGCAATAAAAATTGCAATAAAACCTGCGAGTCCAAACACCTGCCAATTAATATAAATTCTATACGCAAAATCCTGCAGCCATTGATTCATTAACCACCATGCAATTGGCGATGCAATAATAATAGCTATAATGATGAGCTTTATAAAATCAATGGAAAATAACTGTACAATGGAATGAACGGAAGCTCCTAATACTTTGCGGATACCAATCTCTTTGATACGCTGCGCAGTGGCCTGAACGATCAAACCAAAAATCCCCAAAGCTGCCAGGAACATACTAAGCCCGCTAAAGAAAGTAAATAGTTGCTGCAGTTTGCTTTCAGCCTTGTATTGGTCGGCGAGCGTTTCATCTACCCAATTCAGGTCCAATAACTTTTCGGGATAAAATTGCCGCCACAATTTATTGAGCGATGCGGTAACTTGTTTTTCAGCGCCAGGCTTTACCCTCACTAACATACCCCCGTATGCCGGCGATTTTTCTGCAACGATGATCGTGGGTTCTATTGCATCTTTCAAAGATTCATTATTGAAATCATCGACTATGCCAACCGGTGTCGTTTTAGCATCCTTTAAAGGCTTGTTCAATGTATTGATATGAAGCGCCTTTGCAGTATAAGCAGTAATGATAGACGATTGTCGTGCCGCAGCCACCTCGTATTGCTGCCGCTCCATTCTCATTAGGGAATCCTGGCTTTCCGTATCAGATGAAAAGGTTATATCGAGAAAGCGGCCACGCTGCAAATGCAACCCAAGTGTTTTTGCAATATCCGGATCAGCATTAATATACCACACCTTTATTTTATTTCCGGGATGACCCGGGTCATCAATTTCACTGGTCATCGTTCCTGCACCCTGTGTAGGAGTCCATCCTGTAATACTTGCACTTACAATACCGGGCTGGTTCAATAATTCATTCTTGAAAGCTTCACCTTTTCCATCCCAGGAAACAGCGCCTATACTCAGCAGGTTATTTTTATTAAAGCCAATATTTTTATTTTTCATAAAAGACACCTGTTGTTGTACCACTATCAGTGCAATAAGTACCACAATGGAAATTGCAAACTGCAACACCACTAAACTTTTTCTTACAAGATTGTGCCCGCTTACATTACCCGCAAATTTTCCCTTTAATGTTGATGCCGGCTTAAAGCCCGAAACAACCCACGCAGGATAAATACCCGTAAGAAAACTGATCAGTAAAATAATTCCGCACGCAGAAAGGAAAAGAGAAAGGTTAGAAAAAAAAGTTTGTACAAGAGGGCGACCCAAATAATTTTCAACAGGATGTAGTGATAACTGGTAAACTATAAAAGCAAGCGAAGACGCAATCAAAAAAAAC
>JBBPZF010000209.1:0-3218 GCA_038199105.1 Chitinophagales bacterium
GGTAATGATCTGTCAGGTTTCAAAGGAATATTTGTCCGCTATGCAAGAAAATATGCTGTCGAGGGAAATAAGCCGGATTTAAATGCATGGCTGCTATTGAATGCAAAAGTTGCTTACAACAATAGAAATTCACAAGACATTATACAGACAAATTGGGGAACCAGGACAAGTGAAATAAAACCCAAGTCAGCATTCGGATCTTCCACTGCTGTATCACTATTAATGAATACCCTTTTTTTAAAACCTTAAAGAAGAGCTTTTGAAATTTACTTTATTTCGGTTGCAGATATAAATTGCCTGCCTGACCTAAATGTATTCAGGCGGGGATCGATGTTTTTATACGAGATGAATATTAAATAAGGATTGACGCAATAGAAAGGATTCACAACAAGCCCGGGAAAGTAACGATTTCGGCTTCTGCGAAAGGTTTGGAAGCAGGCAGTGCCACATTGAAACGGTTGCTGAACCGGTAAGTTTTAAACCAACAAAAAATTAATCGACAAATAAATAAACTAAATATATGACTCGTAATAAATGTATTCTTACAATTTTGTTATTGGTGGTTTTCACAAATTTTGTTTCCGCACAAAAGAAGGCTAAAACCAACAATGCATCTAAAAGTATATCATCCACAACAACACCGTGTATGGACGTACTTCACCTTTTTACATCCTCCAGCGTTCCTGAATTAGGCCCGGATGAAACCCCTACAGTTGCAGGGAAATGGAAGAAAGGAATAACACCTACCAACCTGCCAGGCAACGGTTTGGCGCAGCATCCAATGCTTCTGGTGGGGGAAAACTACGACAAAATGTTCCTGATTAATAAAGGCAAAGTGATTTGGACCTATTCCACCGGCACAAGCTACGAATACGATGATGTATGGATGCTTTCAAATGGCAATATCCTATTTTCCCGCATGGAATATGTGGAAGAAATCACGCCAGATAAAAAAGTAGTGTGGCGCTATGATTGTGTAAGGGAAGCGGGACCGAATCATACTGAAATCCATACATGCCAGCCCATTGGCCTGGACAAAGTAATGTTCATTGTGAACGGTTTGCCGGCCAGGTTGATGATTGTCAATATCAAGACCGGAGTCGTTGAGGTTGAGCACGAGCTTCCATATTCACAACCTCCAAACCCCAACAATATCCATGGACAATATCGGCGGGCTCGTGTTACCGCCGATGGAACTTATCTCCTTTCGGTTTTTGGCCTTGGATATGTTGCGGAATACGACAAGGACTTCAAAGAGATTTGGAGGTACACTTGTAAGTTGCCTTGGTCGGCTTTACGTTTAAAGAATGGCAATACGTTAATTACCAATGAGGCTGAATCCAAGACACTGGAGGTTAATAAAAAAGGGGAGACGCTATGGGAATTCAATACTAAAACAGACCTGCCAGAGGCATATCGGTTTGCTTCTGCCCCCCCAAACCTGCACTCGTTTAGCCAATGGCAATACCATTTTTACATCCCGGGGCGACAATGATGGCAAGGGACCGCAGATGGTAGAGGTGACCAAAGACAAGAAGGTTGTCTGGGTTTTGCAAGACTGGAAGACGCTTGGCCCAGTCACTACAGTGCAAATTCTCGACGATCCAGGGGTTCCTGAAATTCCTGGTCAATCGGAACATTGATATTAAATATATTATAATAAAGTAGAAAATATTTTAACGAATTGCGAATAAATCTTCAATATTTATGAGCAGCTATATTAAAAACTATAAGAGGAAAAAAATAGCAAACATATTAATGAATACCTTTTTTTAAAATAGTAAGAAGAGCTTAAGTTGCAGACTGTTTATTAACAAATGACAACATGGATAAAAATATCAGCGTTGGTTTAATAGGATTTGGAATCGGTGGGCAAATATTTCATGCACCTGTATTGACAGCAGTACCGGGATTGAAATTGACCAAGATAAGAGCTTCAAAGCCGGAACAGGTTTCGGTGGCCCGGATGAAATATCCTGAGGCGAAAATAGTAAGTACCTCAGAAGAAATCATTAATGATAAGGATGTTGACCTGGTGGTGATCTCTACTCCCAATACTTCTCATCATTCATTGGCATCGCTGGCATTGCAGGCAGGCAAGCATGTGGTGGTAGATAAACCATTTACCATTACCACTGCCGAGGCAAATGAACTGATTGAATTGGCGGCCGCCCGTAACCAGGTACTCTCCGTCTTTCAAAGCAGGCGCTTTGATAGTGATTTTCATACAATAAAAAAGGTTATTAAAAGTGGCATATTAGGTGAACTGGTTGAATTGGAAAGCCGGTATGACCGCTTCAGAAATTTTCTGAAGCCCGGTGCCTGGCGAGAAGAAGAGGCTCCCGGTACAGGAATTTTGTATGACCTGGGATCACATCTTATTGACCAGTCGCTGACATTATTTGGATTGCCTGAAGCCGTTACCGCCGATTTACGTATGCAAAGAAAATCCGCAAAGGCAGTTGATAATTTTGAAGTCATTTTACACTACCCTTCGGTAAAAGTATCCCTGAAGGCGGGTATGTTGGTAAAAGAAACTCTACCGCGTTTTATTCTTTTAGGAACCGAAGGTTCTTTTGTAAAATATGGATTGGATGTGCAGGAGGAAGCCCTTAAAGCAGGATATTCACCACTTACAAAAGATAACTGGGGGATAGAACCTCAATCAATGTGGGGAAAGATTAATTCCGAAATAAATGGTTTACATATAATCGGAAACATAGAGAGTGAACGCGGTGATTATACAGAATTTTACGATAATGTTTATCAAACAATCGTAGGCAGGGATCAGCTTTTAGTTACACCGTTGCAGGCGCGGAACACCATACGCATTATCGAATTAGCCATGCAAAGCCAGCTTGAAAGAAGAACTATTGACTATTCTTTTTCTTGATTATGGACAGTTATTGCGGCTAACCGTACACGGTAGCTACGCCATTTTTTTTACATTAAATATAAATCCTACTCCATACACATTGTCAATACTTACAGATCTTGATGTGGCCAGCAATTTACGCAACCTGGAAATAAAAACATCAAGGCTGCGCCCCAGGAAATAATCATTTTCACCCCACAATTCTATCAACAAGTCTTCTCTTTTTAATACACTGTTACTGTGGATGCATAAGTATCCCAGCAGCTCAGCTTCACGGAGGGTTAATGTGATTGGCTTTTGTTCTGCAATAGTAAGTTTCAATAGATCTTTATTGAGAATAATA
>JBBPZF010000210.1:0-4461 GCA_038199105.1 Chitinophagales bacterium
TGAAACCTGGCAGGTCATTACCACGGTCTTCATTGTCAATTACCTTGGAGTTATACATGCTATCTCTGGTGTATTCAGCAATTTTTTCTGCTTCTGCCAAATAGCTCTTTTCTTTCGTGAAGTTGTAAAGCATAACCGCAGCGCCCAGGTAGGTTCCCTGGTTGTAGGTTGAACTCCAGTTGCTGATTTTAATCTGCCCTGATTTGTTCAGATCAACGTTGTCGTTCACTTTGCCTGTAGCAGGATTGAATAAGTATATTTTAGACCAGCTATATAGCGCAATTGCTTTATTGTAATAAGTAGAATCGCCTGTAGCCTGCGCCAGATAGCAACACGCCACCATTGCAGGCCCGTTGATGCAGGAATTTTTAGATGTTTTTGTTTCATACCAAATCAGGCCGCCCCCAAAACTGTTGGTAAATGCACGGGCATACATTTTATCAAACTGATCTTTCCCTTGTTCAAGATAGGTTTTATTGCCGGTAAGCAGATAGGCGCGTACGCAAAAAAGTACTGCCCATGTAATGTCATCATTGTATTTGTTGTACATCCAATCCGATTTATTATTAACCATGAAATTCTTATACATTGCATCAAAGTCGGTTTTGTATTTCTCTTCTTTGGTGACTTCATACGCATCCAGAACAATTTCCATCATCTCGGCCTTGTCCCAAAAACCTTTACTGGTTTCTACATTATACCCGGTAAACCACGCCTCAAATACCTTATCAGCTATCGCGACAGCAGGAGGTGTAGCTTGTGGAGCCTCTTTCTGAAATATCCATTTTTGCGTGTTTTCGGCAGAAGACCGGCTTAAATTAATATTAGTTCCGTTGGCAGTATTGGCAGCATGTAAATTGAGGGAAAAATCGGGGCTGGCAACTGATTTTAAATAATACGAACCCTTTCCGGCTTTCATAATAGTCCATTTTACATCATCGCCATTAGTATCGCCGGCCTGATCTACATTAACCGAGTCCGCGGGGGCAGCAGCTACATGCAATAGTTTTCCACTTAGCACATTTGTTAAGGTATATACGCCTTTGCCAATATCGGTTACTGTCCATCTTTGAGCATCTGATTTCGTGTCTGTCCAGCAATCAACGTTGGCGCCATTTTCCAATGAAGCATTGCTTAAGTCCAATAGCTTGTTACTAAATTTCGATTTTAGGGAATAGATTGCTCCAGAGGATATGCCAGCTGTCTGAGCAAGGCTGACACCTACATTTACAAAGAAAAATATTAGTAAAATAATACGTGAATAGAATGGTTTCATTTTAAGGTAAATTTTAAATTAAGGAAGCAGGACTTAACCCCATCATAAAGCATTAAACTATTTAGTATAAATATCCAGTTCTTTACCCTTGCGCATGTCGTCGTAATTAACGAACCATCCATCGAGTGGCTGTCCGCCGATGGTAATCTTATCAATATTTTTGCCATTGCCTTTTTTGACTATGGTAAATGTCTTGCCATCGCCGAGCTGCATTTCAATTTTGTCGAAAATAGGCACTGATACAATGTATTCGGGGTCTGCCGGTGAATAGGGGTATATACCCATTGCATTAAATACATACCATCCTGTCAGGGAACCATGGTCATCCATTCCCGCCAAGGCGAGGCCTTCGGGGCCCATTCCGAAGTAATCTGACAACAGTTTGGTAAGGATGGCCTGCGACTTTTGTGGTTTGTTTACGAAATAATAGAGATACGGATAGTTGAAGTCAGGCTGGTTACCCATGCTGAACTGTCCCAGGAAAACCGACAGGTTATCCTTTGCATATCCTCCCCAGGGAATGGAGAATAGTGAATCTACTTTGAGCTCGAAGTCTGCGGGACTCTTGTACAGGGCGATAAGTCCCCTAGTATCCTGTGGTACAAAGAACGATGCCTGCCAGGCGTTTGCCTCGCGATACATGAATTCGTAGTAAGGATAGTTTGGATAGAACGGAGAGTACCATGTTCCGTCCGCGAGACGGCCTCTCATTAGTTCTGTCTGCGGATCGAAAACGTTCTTGTAGTTCTTGCTGCGCTTCATCATCATGTTGTACGTATCCATATCTCCGAGTGCTTTAGCCATCAGTGCTATTGAGTAATCCGAATAAGCGAATTCAAGCGTTTTGGTGGTTCCTGCGGTAGATACAGTTTCGGTTACCGGATTTGGAATATCTACTTCGGGAACATAACCGAGTTCCAGGTATTGGCCGTTGTGTGGCCTCGCGCCCCTTACGCTGCTACTGGTGGGCGTGTTGGCGCTGGTAAGCATTAGCTGGTACGCTTTCCGGGCATCGTAATCCTTTATGCCGCGCAGATAGGAACCAGCGATGTAAGATGAAGCGAAATCGCCGTGGAACGAAGTAGCCAGGAATCCCGAACGCTCTCCATTGAGAATCATGGATTTGATAATATTGTTGCTGACTTCAGGCAGAAGCATATCGACAACAACAAGTTGTGTGCGGAAAACATCCCAGAATCCTGGGCTTGAATAAGTTTCGAATCCGGGGATCGTATACTTTAAGAAATGCTTTTTTTGATGCCGTGCTATCCTTTGGAGTAAAATGTGATTTATTGCTTGTAATTGAATGGTCATCAGATTTGAAAGACAAAAAATGATACCACCTAATAGTGTAATAATTGTTGCCATGACATAAAACCATTTTTTAGGATGGTAAACAGTTCTTTGCGATTTAATCTTAGTGTGCATTAACTTTTTTATTATGCCTTACTTAATGATTTCTGAATACCGCTTGCTTATGTATTGCTTTACGTATCCGTAAATAGGTGCCGCAACGACAAATATTTCCAGACATGGCATCATTAATATCACTATCTGTAGGATTGGGGTTTTCTCTAAGCAAAACGGCCGCTGACATGATCTGGCCGGACTGGCAGTAACCGCATTGCGGCACATTTACTTTGGCCCAGGCTTGTTGCAACGGATGATCCCCATTTACAGACAAGCCTTCAATGGTTACTATTTCTCCCCCTATCGCACGGGAAACAGGTGTAATACAGGAGCGCACTGCTTCGCCGTTCAAGTGTATGGTACAAGCACCGCATTGAGCCATTCCGCAACCGAATTTCGTACCCGTCAGACCTATAATGTCCCTCAAAACCCATAGCCATGGCATATCCAAAGAGACGTCTACATCATATCTTTTTCTATTTATAATTAAAGCTTGACTACTGTTAGAAATCATAGACATCAAAAGAAACATTTTAGTATGCAATCAAATGTCGTAATTATTACTCCTAAATCTCATTTATTATGAAACGGATGTACAAAAGTGATTAAAAAATGAATGATAGTGCAAACTAACAGCAGTGTAATGTGACAGCAATGATTACAACTACAAAAAATCCGTTTCGTAATAATTATGTTCGTTTATAGTTTTTCGATTTGAGGTGAATAGATGCTGACCAATCTTTTTTCCGCAAAATATCTAAATAAAGAAAGCAGGGAACCCTATAGCTAATGAACAGCGGGTTTATAAGTAAAACGTACTATTTTAGTATTAAACTAAAAATATAAACCTATGCAAACCGGTGAATGCCTCTTTTGGTTTAAATTTATAGAATTAGGTAGAATAGTCGCAAAGCTTTTTTAGAAGCGGATAAGAATGCGGAATTTGATTCATCATTCTTTTTATCAGGTTATCAAAAATCGAGTTTGTTCGTTACTGTTACTATCGATTGGTTTTAACGGTATGGGTAAACGAAAAAAATATTTTATTTAACGGGTTTTATTATAAAAGAATAACTGTAATCCTTATACTCCATCTGGTATTGTTCCAGCGGCCACCAACCCCATGAAGTAATACCTCCAACACCGGTTTGTTCCAGGTCAATATTTAAAGTAGTCAGATCCCTTTGCTTCAATTCACCTGAATGGCTGTTATGTTTTTCCAAACCGTCATCCAAATCTTTATCAAGGAAATGACGTGCTGAAATATTTAAAACTGTATCGCCCATTATCTCTAAACCCCTGCCACTTTCACTGGTTAATTTTACCCAACGCACATCAGTTTTATTTCCCGTTTCCTGTGGCCTTACATAATTGCCAAATTGTTCATCTACAGTTTGCTGATATACTCCAACAAAAGCCGCATCTTTCCGGTCCCAATAATTTTCAGAAGGACCCCGGCCATACCATTCCATACGGCTGTATTCTTTGGGCAACATCATCTGCATTCCAAATTTAAACATTATCGGTTCCTTCTGTGCTGTGTCTGCGCGCAACGATTCTGTCACTTTGATAACGCCGTCGCCATTTAATTCATAATTAATATTCAAATAAGCATAAACATCAGGCAAAGAATAATGCATATTTAGTTTAATGTCTTTTTGATTTGAAGAATCAATATTATATCCTAACAAAATAAAATTGTGTGATGCCCTTTTCCAATTGATCAGTTTTTTTTGCAGATCAGCGCCAAAATCATTGTCGGTCGGCGGCCTCCA
>JBBPZF010000211.1:0-2195 GCA_038199105.1 Chitinophagales bacterium
CTGTTCATCAATAATATTTTTTGTAACCTGGGAAGATTCAATTTGAAACTGTATTTTATTTATAAGTTCATCTACATTAAATGGCTTGGGAATAAAATCATCATTCAGGCACTCAGATAAATTTTTATCTATCCCGTTAATCATCTTCACAGCACCACAATTTTGACGTAGCAATTACGTTATAAACTAAACTTACAAACTTTAAAAAATGAAAAAGATAAAATTCACATTAATGATTATTCTAGCAGGGCTTTTTGCAATTACATTGAATAGTTGCAAAAAAAGTGTAAACGAAGACCCGAGAGCAAGAATTATAAATAATGGGACACAAAAAGCCAGTGTACAAATTAAAACATCAAACGGAAATACAGTAAACATCAACAATGTTGATCCAAGCGCATCTTCTGCTTATAGTAGTTATGCAGCAGGACAAGTTACTTTTACTATTGCTGTAAACAACAGTAATTATGTAAAAATATTAGATATTGGAAACGGTTACGACTATGACATTGCTATTGACGCTAATAACAACATTACTTCAATATCTATTCATAGAAATTAGTAATAAAGAATTAAATAAACCTGACAATAAAGAAACAGAAGACACAAAACGGCCTATATTAAAGCATTGACAACGAATTCCGTGGTTCGTGTCCACAGACCATTTCTGTTGTGTTTCGTGGGACATGAACCACGGCTGGTGTATTCTTCTGCGAAACTTACTTTACGATGATGTTCAGATTGATTAAGTATGTATTTACAAACTCTATCAACATCAGATTTTGATATCAAAACTTGTATCAGCAAATTGCTATCACCTTAAATGTTGTAAAACCTTCTTTCCGTTTTCATTATTTGGATTAAGTGCCACTGATTTCTGATACATTTTAATTGCATGCTCTTTATAACCGTATTTCAATAAAGCTTCTCCATAGCTGTCAAAAGCGTTCCAACTTGCTGGAAATAGTTGAGTGTTTACTTGAAAGATCAGAAGTGCTTCTTCTTTCTTACCCATATTTAGGACACTATAGCCAATGCGATTAAATTCAGTTTCTTTGAGGTAATTTGTAGCTGTATCCTTTATCAATTGAATTAATACTGTGGAGGCTTGTTTTGATCCTTTTTTTAATATCGTTTTTCCAAATTGTTTGGCAATACTGTTATCGGGCAGGGTATTAATATAATTTTCCTCTTTCAAATTTCTGTAATGGTGGGTGTACATTTTTTTTAGCATCCAGTCCTTCCCGTTTTCTTTAATCCATGTAGCCTCATATTGACCGGCAAGTTCGAGGGTATCACCATTTTCAATCCTAACAAACTGCATGTAGGATCCTGACTGAATTGCTGTATCTCCTCCAAACAAAGTTCTCCTGGGATGGGTTTCATATTTTAAAACATTGGCGCCCTTAAATGATCTCAATAACTTTCGGATTTGTTCTCTCCCGACAATTGAGGTTTAATTGTCACCTTTAAGCTCTGCATTTGCAGTAAACATATTAGCAATCGAGTCATAAGAACCTTTTAAAACCAGCTGGTCATACTGATTCATTGAACGGTCAATTTCCTGTGATTGCGCCTGAATTTTGTGGGGTATACATAAGGAAAATATTACTGCAATTCCAAAAATTATTAATGCTTTGTTTTTCATTTTGAAGTAATTTTTATTGTCAGTTTTTGGTTATCCAAATTGCAAAGATATTTATTGTCTGTTCGTCTTTTGCGAAAATTTAACGTCCCAGCGGGCCCAGCGGGGTTTTCATATCAGGTTAGTCTGTATATATATAATCCCGCTTAAATTTTGTAAGGTTTAGGTGGCTAATTAATATTTTGAGGCGCTCAATTGATTTGATTTGCAACTGGAATGATTTTAAACCTTAATAGAAAAAAATCTTATTAAACACTCACCACCTTATTACCTTATTTTATCTGATGCTTTTGAAATGGTTGCAAAGTTTTTTGATATAAATGAGAATCATTATTATTTACTATGCCGGTCATAATTTTTCACCCGATTACTATCGGGTTCGTTCCCTGTGTTTTTAGAATTTAATGGTCAACGATGTAGTGTCCGCAAATATGAAGTGAGTATATAAGTTTTTATATTCTATTTTCATGCAATAAGGTAATAAGTTTTACTCATTAATGTAATTTCTTTCTATTAACATTTGTCTAAACCAATTGAAAAGTGTTTTAAA
>JBBPZF010000212.1:0-2482 GCA_038199105.1 Chitinophagales bacterium
TGGATGGCGGAAGGCCTTCATGAATTGATTACTATTGATGAAAAAAGTTATGACCTTGGTAAGATCACACCCATGGGACATCATCCTATGGCCTGGTATCATGAATATGATGGTGGGCGATCTTTCTATACAGAATTAGGCCATACCGAAGAATCTTTTGCCGATCCACTTTACCTGCAGCATATTCTTGCCGGCATTAAATATGTCATGGGAAAAAAGCTTAGATAAGTCTCCCATCTTCGAAAAAGAAATGATAATCAAAAACTGTGTAAATATTAACCTGACATGAAAATTAAATTACAGGTTTTATGCCTGGTGATTATATCTATAATGGTTTTTACCTGTAACATGCCGGAGGATAATCAACAGCCTGAATTTAATCCGCATCCTACAGCAAAGTATTTATCGCCTGAAGAAAGTATGAAGGCCATGTATCTGCCAAAAGGATACCATATTGAATTAGTTGCGAGTGAGCCTATGATACAAGATCCAGTAGCGATTACCTGGGATGGTAACGGCAGAATGTATGTCGCGGAAATGCTCACGTATATGCAGGATGCCGATGCGACCAATGAGCAAAAGCCCTGGAGTAGAATAATGCTGCTGGAGGATACGGATAATGATGGTAAAATGGATAAGAGTTCTGTATTTATTGATAGTCTTTTGTTGCCAAGAATGATGCAGAGCGTAGGCAATGAGTTGTTGGTAAATGAAACAAACTCAATTAATATCACGAGCTACGCTGATACAAATGGTGATGGTAAAGCAGATTCCAAAAAGATAGTTTATAAAGATGATAAGTACGTCCCCGGCGATGCGAATATGGAACATCAGCGAAGCGGCCTTGATTGGAACCTGGACAACTGGATGTATATGACCTATGATCCCGTACGTTTCCGGTATACTAACGGTGCCATAAAGGTAGATTCCATTCCCAGCGGAGTAGATGGTCAATGGGGTTTAACCCACGACAATTACGGGCGTTTGTTTTTCTCCAGCGCCGGCGGAGAAACTCCGGTGTTGGGTTTTCAGATCAACCCTATGTATGGAAGCCTGAACTTCCCGGATCAGTTCAGTCCTGAGTTCCAGGAGGTATGGCCGATCATAGCTACGCCTGATGTACAGGGAGGAAATTTCAGGCTGCGCCCAAATAATACCCTGAACCATTTTACGGCTTGTTGTGGCCAGTCAATTTACAGGGGCGACCGGCTGCCGGGAGATCTTGTGGGAGATTACATTGTTTGCGAACCGGTTGGCAGAATAATAAGAAGGGCGAAAGTGATTGACATGAAAGGAAAAATTACTCTTAAAAATGCGTACGACAGCATGGAATTTATATCATCTTCAGATATGAACTTCCGACCCGTGAACAGCGCTACCGGCCCTGATGGCAATTTATATATTGTAGATATGAACCATGGCATTATTCAACAGGGAAACTGGACCCAACCCGGATCTTTTCTCCGCAATAAAATTGATAGCCTTGGTATTGCTAAAAACATAACCGGGGGCCGTATCTATAGAGTAGTTTATGACGGCTTCAAGCAAGGGCCTAAGCCAAATATGCTGAATGAATCTTCTGCAACACTTCTTAAATACCTCGGACATCCTAATGGCTGGTGGCGGGATAATGCTCAAAAACTCATTGTCGTTCGCGGCGACAGATCAGTAATTCCTGCCTTAAAAAATATAGCCATGGGGGAGCAAAAGTATTCAGAAAGCGATACCGGCCAACTGGCACGCATACACGCTTTATGGACCCTCGAAGGCTTGGACGCAATTGACAACGAAGTGCTGTCGCATGCCTTTAATGATCCTGATCCGCAGGTAAGAAAAACCGCGGTTTGGATTAGTGAATCTTTTATAAAGAAAAATGATAGCGAGGTAATAGATGAGATAGCAAAACTTAAGGACGATATAAATTATGATGTTCGCGTGCAGGTGCTCTTGTCAATGTATAATAGCAATCAGGATAAAGCTAAAGCTATTGTCAAGCAAATTGTAGAAGAGAATGCAAATAATGAACTGGTGCTGGCTACGAAAGATGCGCTCGATAAAAATGATCTTGTAAAAAAGCTTTCAACCCGGCTTGTTCACATGCCTGCAGAAGACATAAAAGTAATCCTGAGAGGAGCTATCACTTTTAGATCACTTTGTGCAAATTGCCATGGAGGTGATGGAAAAGGATTAGCCATTGGTGGTAGTACCATGGCCGCGCCGCCGCTCGTTGGCGTAAAACTATTTCAATTCGCCGAAAAAGATAATGCGGCCAGACTATTGCTAAATGGTTTAACTGGCCCGGTGGAAGGAAAAACATATCCGGGCGAAATGCCTGCTATGGCCGATAACAGCGACAGATGGATAGCATCGGTATTGAGTTATGCCCGGTATGAATTTGGTAAACTTCACGGGGATAAAGGAACCGCTTCTCCCATCGTGAAACAAGATGACATAAAGAAGATAAGGGAGGAAACTAAAAACA
>JBBPZF010000213.1:0-2546 GCA_038199105.1 Chitinophagales bacterium
ATAGCAACCAAATGACGATAAGCACCTGTCGGGAAGCAAAGAAATTATAATAAGTTCTAAATAGAAATTACGATAAAATTTTACGTAAGTTTTCATGTATTTACCATAGTTAGTGGAAAAATAAAAGCCATTTTTGGAACCCGATCAATCTCTTTGAGACCATCCGAATACCAGAGTAGGATCACCTTTCCCGCAAAGCTTTCACTTACAATCGATATAACTTCTTTTTCGGCTCTCCTGGAATGCACAGTAATAACTTTATTCCCCTCATCGTTACAAGCCGAAATTATTTTTTAAAAACTTTCTTTTGTTCCAAACAATCCTCCTTGCCTTTCCTGAGATCGTCCAATACCACTGAGCCCATATAATCTATGTCCATTTTGTGAGTTTATATCTCACAAAACAGTTATGAAATATGTATAGAGACATATTTTGTATCTTCGTTGTGAGTTTATAGCTCACATTTTAGATATGAATAATAAAAATTTATCCTTCCAATCGTCTGGTTTATTACAAAAACTAAATCAGGAGAACAATTCGTTTTTCTCCCTTGATAAGGCATATGCATTATTATCACAGTCTTCTAAAACTGCTGTAAGAAGACTTTTAAGCGACATGACAAAAAGGGGATTATTGATACGTATAAAAAATGGACTGTTTTGCATCATACCTTACGATCAGGAAGCCTCAACTTATTTCCCCAACTGGCATTTAATTGCAAAGCAATTAGCTGGAGATACGAATTTCTACATTGGCTATTATAGTGCTATGGAAATACATAGTTTGATAACTCAACCGTCTTTAAGAGAACAAATTGTGGTAGATAACCAAAGAAAGCCATCCTCATTAAAAATTAAAGATCATAAGTTTCAATTCATCTATCATAATAGCAATCATTTCTTTGGCATTAAAAATACATGGATAGATAATTTTAATAAAGTACCGTGTTCCAATTTGGAAAAAACATTTATTGATTGTTTATACAAACCCGACTATGCAGGAGGAATTACTGAAATTGCAAAAGCTTTATTTAAATCCAAACAAAAAATTGATTATGAAAAATTACTTGATTATTGTAAACAATTTAAAGCGCAATCTGTGATAAAGAGGCTAGGCTTTCTTTTAGAAGTTTTAAATATAAATAACCCGATCTTAGAAAAATTGCAGCAACTAAAAACCACCTCGTTTATTCTATTGGAACCCTCTTATGAGAAGAAAGGAAATCTGATCAGTAAATGGAGCATACAGCAAAATATAGAGACAGGAGATATTACTTTACCTATTTTTTCATAATGATTCACCCAAAAGAAATTAATGCGGCAGCAGGGAAATACAGACTAAAGGATTCACAAGTTGAGAAAGATTATGTGCTAAGTTGGGTTTTATATGGAATATCAAGGCACGAGCTTTTATCAAAAATACTTGTTTTTAAAGGGGGCACTTTATTGAAGAAGGCTTATTTTGAAGATTACCGTTTTTCTGAGGATTTGGATTTTACATTGCTTGATGAAAAGATTTCAAACGATGATTTATGGAAAGAGTTTGAAATGGTTTATGCCTTTGTGAAGGGGGAAGCTAATATTACATTACAGTTTAAAGAAAGCGATATACATGAGAGTGGCAGTATAGTATTTTATATTAACTATGTCGGCCCGCTTCAAGGGAATATCAACAGTCGTGATGTGAAGATTGACATCACCAGAGGCGAGATTATGGAATATGGCATTAAGCAACTCAACCTATTTAGGCAATATTCTGATCTTCCAGAAGAATTATTTTCGCTTCAGTGTTATTCTTTATCAGAAGTATTGATCGAAAAGATGGCTGCTTTGATGGGAAGGACAGAACCAAGGGATCTTTATGATTTCTGGCATCTGACAGAAAATGAACGAATGAGTACTAAAGAACACAAACCGGAATTTGAGAGAAAGGCAAAAAATAAAAATCACGATCCTGTTAAATTCGAGTCAAAAGTTTTGGCTAAAGAAAAAAATCTGAAGCAGGCTTGGGAAAGAAAATTGGAAAACCAGATACATGATTTACGCAAATTTGATGATGTATCCGGGAAGCAAAACGAAATTTCAAAATATAGAATTGAAAACGAATTTTTTTATATACTTAGCCCAGCTTACAATTCGGCATAAATGCGAATATTAATAGCCTATTACATTGGATAACTATCGACTCATACCAGATATAAAGAACTTTAAATAAATATTAATATTACGTGAAATCAAGCTGCTAATTTTGCTAATAATGTCAATTCTTCCAGAAAAGAGTTCGACATTTGTTCGATAGGGACTACCCAACCGGAAAGGTGCGAAATTTTGCTGCTTTTCCGGCTTTTTGTTTCTCTGAAACCGTTGCCCAACTTGTATATCAGCCGATCGACTTCATTGTTGCGAAAAGTTCGATATTGAAATCTGTTAAAAGTGAGTTTTTCGGGGAATATCTAACTAATTATCTGCCGCTTCTGTGCTATAGTTCCTTCTTCATACAATCTATCAAGCCTGCTAAGGCTATTTACTGCATAGGTTAATAATCCG
>JBBPZF010000214.1:0-5503 GCA_038199105.1 Chitinophagales bacterium
CACTTTTAAGATCAGGGATACGCTATCTTTTTTTTGATAAGATGGTTTGCCTGGAGTCAAGTCTAATTTCAAATCGTCGCCATGCCAAATGAATGTAGCTCTTTCATTGAGTGCATTAAAATTTTCATCATATAAAGTAAACCTTACAACACCCGAAGGAAATATACTTTTGGGAAGCATCAGGATGTAAGGCCTTGTTATGTTTTCAACACGGCCCCTTGCACAATTTGTACCGCGTGCATTAGCTGCGAATAATAATTATGCCCGTAAAGGTCAGTACTCACATCAATTTTTAGCTGAACGCTATCATCCGTGGGATTATTGATTATTTGAAAAATAGTGCCAGAAGCTTTCGCGCCAGGTATTTTAAATGATGTCCCATTATCAAGCAGTGCATTGTAATGTTCGTTTATTTCAGGAGTAAATGTTACAGTACTCATGCCTTTAAAAACAGAAGCAAAAGACGCGACTTGTTTACCGCTGCTATCTTTAATTACGCCTGCAACATTCACACCTTTTCCATAAACGTTGATGGCCTTAAACCCAAGCACCTGTTGCTTCCCCGCAATAAAATTTCCCCCTTCCGGTAAAAATTGCAGGTCTATAGATTCATTATCAATAACTGCAACCGGAAGCTTCAGTTGCAAATTTTGCTTATCGCTAATTTCTAAAATGAAGCCTTTATTTTTAGCCGGGACATTTACTAAAGTATCCAAATACAAATTGCCTGATGAATCAGTCTCCAATGATACGTTTAAAAGATTTCTCTTTTCATGAAGTCGTAAAGAAACAGGACGATTGGCAAGTGCTGCTCCATTTTGCGATGTAAGGCTTGCAGATAATTTAAAGCGATTCGTTGATAAATTCATTTCCCTAATACGAGCTCTCCATTGTTCAGCAGCGGGATCTATAATTTTAAATGAGCTTTCAAAAAAGAGTGAATCGCTAAAATTTCTCATCCAGTTAGTATAGGCCCGCAACTTATAAGTTCCTTGTTTAAATTCGCTATTGCGTAAAGCGATGTTACTGAAAAAGTATCCCCAATAGCATGGCACACTTATTCGTTTTACCCCTGCATTCTCTTCATTTATGATTTCTACATAAGCCAACCCAACGCTATCATCCGGCGCATTTTCTGCAGCAGTTAAAACATACCCCTTGAACCACATCGTATCGTTGATCTTGTAAAGAGGTTTTTCATAATGCACAAACAATTTTTCCCTGTTCAGTGCGGTATTGAGGCTATCGTTTTGTAATATCTTTTGTTCAAAAACTTTAAACTGCCCGCGGGTAGCAAGATTAAAAATTATAGCGGGAATAATTAAGAGAAAATGCTTCACGACGATTTAAAGAATTATTTTATCCAAACAGTTTGCGTGAAAGCACCATCTGCGGCTATGTCCCAGGCTTCAACTCTAACCCATTTCCTGTTTTTTAAATTTGAATTAAATACAAATTTTTTCTTTCCAAAAGCTTTTGTTGTATCAAGGTTTATTCTTTCACGAGATACCTTTTCTCCGTCTCCTGAAATGATTTCAACAAAGTTTAAAGGAAAAGTCCAGTTCACTTCCAACTCAATTTTTGCGTTGCCGACATTATCTAAAACAATTGTTTCATTTGATGTTTTTCCATTTACTTTAAAAGACGGCAGCAGTACTTCGCCAGTTGTGGTGAAAAATTTACCATGCCGCATTGCATCCAAAACAGGTTGCCATCCATCGCTGAAATTTGGTAATTTATCAAGTTGCAAATAGTTTACGTTCAGGTGTGCATACATTTCATTTTCCGGTTCTATAGAAAATAAATCTGCTTCGCCAATCACATGTTTTTTTAGTCCCCAGTTATTCATATCATCCATCAGGTCGAGCACACGTTTACCAAGCCGTGGTTGTGAAAGGTCAGCGGGCATTGCTTTCCACGCCGCACCCATGAAATAATCTGACTTAAAAAAAGGTTCATTTTTATAAGCATCCGGAAATCCTGTTGAACCTTTCGTTCGGGCATGCGCAGTCCAGGCTAAGCCGTTTTCTGCTTTCAATAATTTAAGCATATCGGCAGTATCTGCAATTCGATACGCTTTTCCGTATTTAGGGTCATTGGTCACAAATGGCTGATCATTTTTTCGTGACATGATCCAATAAACAGGCTTGGGAAAAAACTCCAACCAGTGCCCACCAAAAAATTCATTGGGTTCTTCACCAGGCAGCAATAAAAAATTTTTACCAGATAGTCTTTTGCACTGAGCAAACAATGCATGCAACTCGTTCAATCTTTGATCATCCGGGCCCTTAGGATGCGCAGTGTAATGGAACTCGGCAAGGTGCACAATGTCAACTCCAGTGTTTTTAAATACATCTACAAATGCGGGATGCTCAGGAATTGGTTTGCCAGCTAAGACAACTTTCATGATAAACTCATTGTGAAAATGGCTCTCCATTGTTTTGTAACCGGGCAAGGGAACGTAAACATCACCATGTGTAAACTGCTTTACCTCTTCCAATGCAGTGCTTGCTTTATCGGTGCTCAACAAACAAAAAAAGTTAAGCCGTTGCTGCGTTCCAGGTGGCGCGTTAAACCAGGGAACAAAACGATTATCACCTTCCAACTTTTGCCTGATGCCCATGCCAAAACCAGGAATCATTTTACGATAATTATTTCCGTACCAGGTAAATTTTAAATTAAATGCTTCATCAAGCGGATAAAAATATTGATGCGGTGCAGGAAAAACGGCGAGGCTTCCTTCATCGCTTTGTCCAATCACTGTACGATATTTTACTTCGACATTTCTTGCAGTATCATCTCTATTTGGTGTTACCTTTTGAATTTGTTTTTTAGCATCGCTCCATGAAATATTATTCCATAGTGTTGACTTACTTACCAAACCTGCATCGTACAAGATCGCTGTAGAATCAATATCGGTAGACATTACAGCCGCTACATTAAATAAAGGGCTTCCATTGTATAAAGTAATTTCCAAGGCACCGCTAAATGTTGCCGCAGACATTTTTGAAATACGGATTATGGTATGTGCGCCTTCACTAATAATACTTGCACTATCCTTTTCAAAATTTACTGTATAAGATTCATGCGGCTTAAGTGGTACTCTATCAAAGAAAATATTCCAGCCGTTTTGAGAGATAAGGTCACGTTTGCCAATGGTTAATATGAATGCAGGGTCAATATCCTTTGCAATCTCTTTCTTGCTTAATTCAATGCTTTTAAAGAGTGGTTTATCTTTTGAAAGGTCAAGTAACAATTTCCCGAAATCATTTTTCCCTGCAGGCCAGTTTACAGTCAAGATATTATTTGTTACAGAAATTTTTGCATCACTGTTTTTATCATACGCATGGGTATCTATATTTATTTGTCCAAAACAAAAATGAGTTATAAGAATAAAAAGAATGGTGAATATCTTTTGCATAATGTTATTTTTTTAGTGGCCTCACCCCCAACCCCCTCTCCGAAGGGGAGAGGCCGTGAAAGCTAATGGCGGCCTGCATTTCAGCCAAGTAAAAATATTTAGTCGGACAATACTTATTTTTTTTCTACAACCGGCCAGCCATCTTTATATTCTATAGGCTCAATACACATAACACGCCTAACATATTTATTTTGCTTCATTGCTCTTGAAGCATCTGCTTCCTTCTTCCATATTGCATGATAGGCTATCCACGAATTCCCCTTGTTGTCCTTTACAATTGAGTTATGACCAGGCGCAAACCATGTACTATCTTTTTCCAAAATCACACTGCTGCCTGTTCCGTTGGCTTCACCCATCCTTTCAAAGGGACCAAATGCATTATCGGCTCTTGCAACCATCACCGCGTAATTTGCATTATCGCCGCAACAATTATCACCGGAATAATAGAGATAATATTTGCTATCATGATAATCAACCCAAGCGCCTTCTATTAATTTTGAATATTCTTTTTCTTTATTGGGAAACATTACCGGGGCCGCCACTGATCCTTCTTTAAAACTCTTCCAGTCGTCATTTAATTCCTGCGCTTTTATCGGAGCAAAGTCTGATCCCCAGTACAAAATTTTCTTCCCTGTTTGTGGATCAACCATGGCCATAGGATCAATGTTTGAAAATCCTTTTCCCTGTAGAATAGGTTTGCCCATATCTGCGAACGGACCCGTGGGATCTTTTGAAAAAGCAACACCAATGCACATGTTCACGCTTGTGTCATTATTTTTTGCACTATAGAACATTACGTATTGTTTCATTGCGGAATCATATAAAACATCGGGCGCCCAAAAACTTTGCGTGTTGCTGGCCCAGGTTGGTTTCTGCGGCAAAGCATCGCCTTCATATTTCCAGTTGAACAAATCTTTGGATGAGGCGACCTGTATATTATTCATCTTCCCATCATGTCTGCCTTGCGTCGAGTATGCATAATAGTTACCATTCACATTTATAACAGTAGGATCGGGAAAATCTGCATCTATAACGGGATTTTGCAGCGTTACATTATTAGTTACGATGCCGGATGGAAGTGGCAATGCGACACCTGCCGCTACCGGCTCACCAAAGTTTGGTGAGCCATCAGCATTCCAGGTAAACTTTTGTGCCCGGGGAGAACGGTGTATGCCACAGCCCTCGCCGGGCTCACTGTTTGCATGATATAAAAGATAATTTTCTTTACCATCGGGCGAAGTAAAAAAAGAGTTGTGGCCTGTTGCATACACGTGGTGTTCGGGGGATTGTTTAAAAACAGGATGATCTGTTTTTGTCCATGAAGAAGCCTTTAACAAATCTGCGTTTATGCTTGCCGTTAGCATACCTAAAGCATAATAATCTGTCCAGCAAGCGCTTGCCGAATAGATCAAAAATAATTTATCGCCGTGCTTTAATATCTCGGGCCCTTCATTCACATTTACATGCGCCACATCATTGGCATTGTGTAGATCACCGATGGTTTCCCATTTATAGGTTGGCGCGGAAACCAGTGTACGCCTGCCTTCCACCGTCCAGGGGTTTTTCATCTTTGCTATAAAAATATCCTGCTCGCCATTTACATCTCCCTTCCAGCCGCTCCATATCGCATACAACTTTCCGTTATTTTCAAATACACTGGCATCAATTGCCCATTTATCTTCAGGCGTAGTAAGCTTACCTTTCATAGTCCAGCTTCCCTGCAAAGGATCCCCGGATGCGTTTTCTAAAACATATATTCTATGATTAACATTATTGCCGCTGTCGGCCGCAAAGTAAACGTACCATTTGCCTTGTAAATAGTGAATTTCAGGTGCCCATATTTCTTTTGCATAAGCGCCTTTTACTGGAGGAGTCCATACTATTTTTTTTTCTGCGTCTGACAGATCAGTAATGTTTTTTGTTTTCCAAATTGTTATGTTTCGCCCGGTGGTATTTGTATAATAATAATAACCATCTTTTTGAATGCACCACGGATCTGCACCGGAGGGAAGTAACGGATTGGTAAAGGTCTGCTGGCCGTAACTTAAGATGGTAATAAAAAGTATTATCACCGATAAAAAG
>JBBPZF010000215.1:0-4856 GCA_038199105.1 Chitinophagales bacterium
ATAACTGGTCGGTTACTGCATATATCACTCCCGAAGTGCCGGCAGTAGCCGCTACTTCACCCGGCTTCAGCACATTTAACGACAATGCATTATTTATCTGATCGCCTGCTTTATAAGTAACAGGTATGTTTTCCGTCAATGAAAGTTGTCCTGCAACTGCAGGTAATAATTTACCATGAGAAGAAAATAATGGCTGCACTTTTGGAATAAGGGAATCTTCAAAGCCAAAATATTTCATAACGTCTTTTGAAATTTCATTCTCTTTAAAGTCGAACAAAATTCCCTCTGACAAAGCGGAAGATGTTGTTGTGATTTCGCCCGTAAGCTTCATTGCTATGTAATCACCGGGCAGCATAATCTTATCTATCCTCCCGAATATTTCTGGTTCATTATTTTTTACCCAGCCTAATTTTGATGCCGTAAAATTTCCAGGAGAATTTAAAAGACAGGAAGAACAGGTATCTTCTCCAATCGCAGCAAAAGCTTCTTCGCCGGTTTCAACAGCCCTGCTATCGCACCAGATAATACTATCTCTCAAAACATTTTGATCTTTATCAACAACAACCAATCCGTGCATTTGGTAAGAAATACCAATAGCTGCAATGTTAGCAGTATTAATCTTTCCTGATTTTACTAATGCCTGTATTGCTTTGCAGGTATGCTCCCACCACATTTCGGGCGATTGTTCTGCCCATCCGGATTGCAAAGAAGTGATGGCCGTTTCTGTTTCCGGGTATTGCTGACTGGCAACGCTTCTCTGTGTTGACGCATCTACGGCCGATACTTTTATAAATGAAGTTCCAATATCAATTCCTAAAAGAAGCATGGAGATATTTTAAGAGTTTATTAAAGAGGATTGAAATTATTATTTAATACTTAGGGTTGCTTCTGCAGGCTTTGCTGCGCCCAGTTCTTCACTTCTTTTTGATGGCAAAGAACCTGCGATGCTAACTTTAATATCGCCGGCGTTTATCTGGCTGTCACCCAGTTCATTTATCAATTGCATCATATCCGGTGTAGTGGTAAATTTTACTTTTTCAGAAGCGCCTGGCCTCAATGTAATTCGCTTAAATCCTTTTAAAGAATAAAGAGGAACATCGTCTCCTCCTTTTGTGTGCGTAAGATATAATTCCACCACTTCATCACCTGCAACTTTACCGCTAATCGTTACCGTTAGCTCCGCATCAATTATTTGATGGTGTTATCAGATATAACGGTTAATAATATTTTCAAAATACTCCTGTTTGCCGCTTATTGTTTCCGGCTCACCATTTTCTACTGCAAAACTTCTCAGGTCTTCAAGAGATAATTTTCCATCTTCAAATTCCTTTCCTTTGCCACCGTCAAAAGATGCGTAACGATCTTTTCTTAATTTTTTATAATCAGATTTATTTAAAATATTATCTGCAGTTATCAATGCTCTTGCAAAAGCATCCATGCCGCCAATATGGGCGTAGAAAAGATCTGCAGGGTCGGTAGAGTTTCTCCGGATCTTCGCATCGAAATTTATTCCACCACCTGCAAGGCCGCCTGCTTCGAGTATGATCAGCATTGCTTCGGTTAGTTCATTAATATCATTCGGAAACTGGTCTGTATCCCAGCCATTCTGATAATCGCCACGGTTGGCATCCATACTTCCAAGAACACCCGCGTCAGCAGCTACCTGCAACTCGTGTGTGAAAGTATGGCCCGCGAGTGTTGCATGATTCACTTCAATGTTCAATTTAAAATCGTCCATCAAATCATATTGACGTAAAAAGCTGATTACTGTTGCAGAGTCATAATCATATTGATGTTTGCTTGGCTCACATGGTTTTGGTTCTATAAAAAATGTTCCTTTAAATCCATTCTTTCTTGCATAGTCTTTTGCTGTGTGTAAAAACTTTGCAAGATGTTCCTGCTCTCTTTTCATGTTGGTATTCAGCAAACTCATGTATCCTTCTCTCCCGCCCCAGAAAACATAATTTTCTCCATCCAGCGCCATAGTCGCATCCAATGCGGCTTTCACCTGTGCGCCTGCATGTGCCAATACATGAAAGTCAGGATTGGTTGAGGCGCCATTCATATATCTTTTATTAGAAAATAAATTGGCAGTGCCCCATAAAAGTTTTACTCCACTATCTTTTTGCTTTTGTTTTGCATAGTCTGTAAGCGCCTGCAATCGTTTTTCATTGTTCGCAACATCGTTGGTATAGTCCACCACATCTACATCGTGAAAGCAATAGAAAGGAATATTCATTTTTGTGATGAATTCAAAGGCCGCATCCATTTTATCTTTTGCTCTTTCTAGTGCATCCTGCTTTTCATTCCATGGGAAAACATGCGTTCCTTCACCAAAAGGATCTGCACCAACATTATTAAACGAATGCCAGTAGGCGCAGGCAAATTTGAAAAACTCCTTCATGGTTTTTCCACCGATAACTTTATCTTCATCATACCATCTAAAGGCTAACGGGTTATCGCTTTCAAGGCCTTCATATTTTATTTGGGGAATGTTTTTGAAGAATTCTTTTTCTCCTTTAATTACTGCCATAGTGTTTCGTGTTTAATTAGATTATTGAAAAAATTGGTTGAAACTTTTTTTGTATAAATACATCAAAGCTTATAAAGTATATAATGTTGCTCAGGTGTTTTAATTCTATTGCAACTAGGCCAGCCCTTAAGCTGCGACTATTTTTATCATGGGCATTCTTTAGATAAATTTGATAAGATAGTTTCTTCACTAATAAATTTATAAGATGCAGTCGTAAAAAAGCGGTGGCTACGTAATGGGCCGCTCCAACAATATTTGAATTAAGTTTCTACGACCAAATTAAGAGAATTATTTTCAAAATGTAACCGTTTACATAAGTTTCTCAAAAAAACTTTTTTTATATAGTTTTACCCATAATACTTTACCCATAATAAAAATTATTGTAAACGATTGTAGATGATAAAAGGCAAAGAAGTAACGATATACGACATCGCAACTGCGCTTGATATTTCCATTGCTACAGTAAGCCGTGCTTTAAAAAACGATGCCGTTGTAAATGAAAAAACGCGAAAGAAAATATTTGAACTGTCAGCGAAAATGGGATACCGGCAGAATCAATTTGCCCGCAACCTGCGACAGCAAAAAACTTACACGATCGGTATAATGGTGCATGAGCTTAAAAGCAGTTTTATGACCTCCGTACTATCGGGAGTTGAAAAAATAACAACGGAAGCCGGTTACGATTTAATAATTGCGCACTCCTCGGAAAGTTATGTAAAAGAGATTGCCAATGCCAGGAACCTCTTTAACAAAAGAGTGGATGGATTAATTGCTTCTCTTTCTTTCGATACCATAAATCTCGATCATTTTAAACCTTTCACAGATAAAGGAGTTCCGGTTATGTTCTTCGATCGTGTAGAACAAAATGGAAATAATACGGTTGTGATTATTGACAATGCAAAATGCGGGTACCAGGCTACCCGGCATCTTATTGAACAAGGCTGCCAAAGGATTGCTCATGTAACTTCAAACCTTAAACGAAATGTTTATTCACAACGTTACAAGGGATACCAGGATGCATTGTTTGACAACGGAATTCCGTTTGATGAAAGTTTAGTAATAATAAATGACCTGAGTGAAAAAGCGGGAATTGCAGCCGCTATAGAGATATTGAAAATGAATCCAATGCCTGATGGGGTTTTTATTACAAATGACTTTGTAGCCGCAGTATGCATGCGCACGCTAAAAGAGCATGGCGTAAGTATTCCCGGGGACATAGCCATTGTGGGCTTCAACAATGATGCTATAGGAAAGCTTATTGAGCCAACCCTTACTACTGTTAACTATCCGGGCACAGACATGGGTGAGATTGCGGCGAGAAACCTGATCAATCATTTAAAAGGCATCAGTGACATGCACCATACCAATACAATTATTGTGCGCACAGAGCTCATCATACGGAATTCGTCTTTAAAAAAAAGAAACTATACGGACTGATATGTGGCGTGGATGCATAAATACAATGGCAAATATTATTTTTCTTATTCCACCGGCGATACCCATCTTATTTGTTATGCCACCGGAGACAGTCCTTATGGGCCTTTCACCTACCAGGGCGTAATTTTAAATCCGGTGCAGGGATGGACCAATCATGAATCTATTATTGAATTCAATGGCAAATGGTATGTTTTTTATCATGATACGCAGCTATCCGGCAAAACGCATTTGAGGAATATAAAAGTGACAGAACTGCATTATAATCCGGATGGAAGTATAGAACCAATTATCAGTTATAGGCAGAAAAAGTAGTAATTAGATGTGTCTTCTGTGAAAAACGTCCTGCTTATATTGGTCGGATGAATTAAAAGTTGATGCTAACTGCGATACCTATTCGTTTTTCTATAGTAATAAATAATGATTCACGGTAAATTCAAAATAAAGTTGACGCAAAATTCCTGAGCACTGAGGTGTGCGGCGATTTTGTGGGAAGGATGTATGCAACTTCAATGAAAATCGCATGCGATAAAAAGGCTTATTTCCCTTCCATTGAATGTAAAGAGAATGATAATTATTGCGTGATAATTTTGTAAATATTCATTTTACGTTAATTTCCCATGTAAGAGATATGAAATTAATAGATACGCATACCCATCTTTACCTCAAAGAATTTTCTGATGACATAGACGAAGTAATGCAGCGTGCCGAAGGTGAAGGCGTGTCCCGATTCTATCTTCCTGCGATTGACAGCGCCGAAACCGGCAATATGATTGAGCTTGAAAAGAGATTTCCAGGGAAATGTATAGCGATGGCCGGCCTGCATCCCTGCTCGGTGAAAGAAAATTATAAAGAAGAACTTGCCAAAGTAGAGACGGTGCTGTCGCAA
>JBBPZF010000216.1:0-5887 GCA_038199105.1 Chitinophagales bacterium
GTTGAATTACAATCTTGCGCAATTCGATAAAACACCTATCGGTACATTAACCACAAGAACTATTAATGACATAGAATCAGTAAATGATATTTTTTCTGATGGCCTTATTCCCATCATCTCTGATCTGCTATCAATTATTTCTATTTTGCTTTTCATGTTTTTTGTGGATTGGCGCTTGTCATTAATAAGTCTTGCGCCATTTCCAATTCTTATTGTTGCTACTTATTTTTTTAAAGAGACTGTAAATAAATCTTTTATTAAAGTAAGAAATGCCGTTGCTGCGTTAAATGCGTTTGTGCAGGAACATCTCACCGGAATGGGTGTGATACAGGCTTTCGCAGTGGAGAACAAAGAATTTAAAAAATTTAAAGAGATAAATAAACAACACCGTAACGCCAATATTAAAGCCATTCTTGCTTATTCGGTTTTCTTTCCGATAGTAGAAATTGTCCTGGCATTTTCAACGGGGTTGTTGGTGTGGTGGGGTGCAAATAATTCATTTAATGCCGGGGTTATTATAGCCTTCATCATGTACCTCAATTTATTATTCAGGCCATTGAGGGTTATTGCAGATAAATTTAATGTGCTGCAAATGGGAATGGTGGCAAGCGAAAGAGTTTTCAAAGTTTTGGAAAATCCTGATGTTACTCCTGAAGTACACAACGGAATTGATCATGGTATAATGAAGGGAAATGTTAAGTTTGAAAAAGTATGGTTTGCTTATAACGAAGATGAATATGTGCTGAAAAATATTTCTTTTAAAATAGAAGTGGGCGAAACACTGGCAATTGTAGGCCATACAGGAAGCGGGAAGACATCCATTATAAGTTTGCTTAACAGGTTGTATCACATAAGAAAGGGAGAAATAAGAATTGATGATAAAAATATAGAAGCTTATGATATCGCTTTTTTAAGAAGCAGGATAGCGGTTGTTTTGCAGGACGTTTTTTTATTCAGTGGTTCGGTGTATGATAATGTTACATTGCGGAATCCTTCAATAAAAAAGGAGCAGGTTATTGATGCTGCAAAATTGATAGGTGTGCATGATTTCATAATGAAATTGCCAGGCGGCTACGATTATAATGTGATGGAACGCGGTGCTACACTGTCTCTTGGCCAGCGTCAATTGTTGTCATTCATCAGGGCAATTTTATACAATCCATCTATACTTATACTTGATGAAGCTACTTCTTCAATTGACAGCGAAAGCGAAATACTGATACAACAAGCCATAGATAAATTAATTAAAGGAAGAACATCTATTGTAATTGCTCATCGCCTTTCAACCATCAGGAAAGCCAATAAAATAATTGTGCTCGACAAAGGAGAAATTATTGAAATGGGAACGCATAGTCAGCTACTTCATCAGAAAGGGCATTACTATAATCTGCATAAAATGCAATTTGAAGAACAGGAACCCCTAGCCCCTAAAGGGGAAAACGCGACCTACCCTTAACCCGTAAGCGTGATTTATTTATTACTTTTAAAGAGCGGTACTCTTATTAGCCTTTGCTTTGCAAATTGCTGATAGCCGGTTGTTCATTGGCCTCCGGGCGCATCTGTGGGAAAAATAACACATCCTGTATAGAAGGCTGATTGGTGAGTAGCATGCAGATCCGGTCAATGCCGAAGCCGATTCCACTGGTTGGAGGCATACCGTATTCCAGCGCTCTTAAAAAATCATAATCTATAAACATGGCTTCATCATCTCCTCGTTCCATAAGTTTTGCCTGCTCTTCAAAACGCTCTCTTTGTTCCAGCGGATCATTTAATTCGCTGTATGCATTTGCGATTTCTTTTCCGTTTACGATTAGCTCAAAACGTTCAACAAGGCCGGGTTTGCTTCGATGCTTTTTTGTAAGCGGGCTCATCTCCACTGGATAGTCAATTATGAAAGTTGGTTGTACATAATGATGCTCGCATTTCTCTGAAAATATTTCATCAACCAGTTTTCCCTTGCCCATGGATTTATCTGCGTGTATGCCTAACTGTTGGCAAACCTCTCTTAAGCCTGCTTCATCCTTATCGCTTATGTCAATACCGGTATGTTCTTTAATGGCATCGTACATGGTTATTCTTTTATACGGCGCTTTAAATTCAATTTCATTTTCATTAGATAAAACCTTAGAGCTACCGTTAACAGCAATAGCTGTTGTCTCAAGCAACTGCTCCGTGGTTTCCATCATCCACAAATAATCTTTATATGCAACATAAAATTCAAGTACCGTAAACTCAGGGTTATGTGTACGGTCCATGCCTTCGTTGCGAAAATTGCGGCTGAACTCATATACCCATTCAAAGCCGCCAACGATCAATCTCTTTAAAAATAATTCGTTGGCAATACGCAGGTAGAATGGCACATCCAACGCATTGTGATGCGTAATGAAAGGCTTTGCTGCAGCGCCACCGGGGATATTTTGAAGTACAGGCGTATCAACTTCCAGCGCTCCTTTTTCATTGAGAAATTCACGTATGGCGTTCATCATCTTTGTACGCTTTACGAAAGTTTCTTTTACATGCGGGTTTACAATAAGATCAGCATAGCGTTGGCGATAACGGAACTCCGCATCGGTTACTTCGTCAAACGTTTCACCATCTTTTTCTTTAACGATTGGTAATGGCCTTAATGATTTGGAAAGTATAGTCAGTTCTGAAACATGAATAGATGTTTCCCCTGTTTTGGTTGTAAAAACATATCCTTTTACGCCGATGATATCACCAATGTCCACCAGCTTTTTCCAGACAATATCATACATCGTCTTATCGTCACCGTTAGATATATCATCCTTACGTATATAGAGTTGTATTTTACCCATGCCATCCTGCAATACTGCAAAAGAAGCTTTGCCCATATCGCGGATACTTAACAATCTTCCGGCAAGGCACACATCTGTAAAATCACTTTTATTTTCCTCGCCCTTATAATTGTTTTTTATATAAGCCGAAGTAATATTTACCGGGAACAATGGAGCGGGATAAGCGTCAATACCTAATTTTTCCAATTCTTTTAATTTATCTCTCCTGATAGTTTCCTGTTCAGACAAATGTTGTGTGCTCATATAATTTTTAATAAAAATGTTTGCCGGAAAGACAAACATGCTTCAAATTTTGGCAAAGGTAACTTTTGAAAAGGAGATGAACAAAGCGTTACAGCCTTATTGAATTGCTGTGTTTGAATTAAAAAATTGATCAGCAGCGGCCACACCATTATCATGCAGCATCCTTTTTTCTTCTAAAGAAATTTTTCTTGGCCTTCCTGAAAATTCACCATAGCTTATATAAATAGTGCGCTTCTTTTCGTTGCTTAAGTCTGCGTTATTCCTGCCAAGCTTTTCCATCATCAGGTTCATAACAGCGCTCGTATAATCTTTCATGTTTTTGATCTGGTATGGGGCAATCACAGTTTTGTTTTCTTCAAATTCCTGCAACTGTTTTTCTCTCTCAAGTTTTAAGCCTAACGTTTCATAATTAAATTTTACATCATCGCTTGTAAGCGGATTAGCTCCATTGCTGCAGCTATCGAACATATTTATCGGGAAGTTGCAAAGCATACCTCCATCCACATACAGGTCATAATTTGACAAAGTTCTTTTAATAGAAACTTCATTTCCCAGGCTGTCAATTGCTACCGGTTTAAAATAAAATGGAATACATCCGCTTATGTGAGCGGCTGTTTTTAATTGCATGCCGGGCCATTTTTCCCATGAAAAAACTTCCAGCCGCTGGCGTGAAATGTTTGTACCTGTACAATAGAAATCTTTAAAAGTATTATCTGCTAAATGCTTTTTATGCAGGTTAAGAAAAGTGCTGTTTGCATTACCGGTTTTATGTTCTATCAATTCGCCCAACCATTTTTCGAGTTTGTCACCTTTGAAGAGGCCATACTCTTTTTTGATCCTTACAATTTTTCCAAAAATATCTTTGCCATCATTAAACTGCTGAATTTTTACATTTTGTAAAATAGAATCAATTTCATTGGAAGTATATCCTAATGAAATCATTAGCCCGGCAAAGGCGCCGGCAGAAGATCCAGCTACTCTTTCAATATTTTGTAAAATATTTTTTTGTTCGAGCACTTCAAGTGCGCCGGCATAAGCAAGCCCGCGAACACCACCGCCTTCAAGCGCAAGATTTTTATATTGATAACTGGTTTGAGAAAAAAGCGAAACAGGTAAAAGCAGTAAAAAAAGAAATAAACTTTTCATACCTAAAATTACAAATGCGGCGGCTATGACACCGGTAAAAAACGTTAAAAGAATTTACTCCCAGATATTTTTTATTAATAACTCTATTTCGCAATCGTATTCAAAAGAAAAAATGAAAGGTGTATCGGGAGAATTTTTTTGAAGAACATATTTTGAATTTTTCAGAGAATATATTTCTACGAATTCCTTTTCTGCATCTACAATCATGTAGTGTTGAATTCCAAAATTCTCATAAAGTGAAAACTTAGTGTGCCGGTCTTTTAGAGCTGTTGCCGGTGATAAAATTTCTACAACTAATGACGGGGCAAAATCAAGAAAGTTTTTCTTTGTAGGTTTACAAATAATAGTGCAGTCCGGTTGTAGAATAGTGTCCTCCTCAATTTTTAAATCAATAAAATTATAGACTTTACAATGTTTACATTTAGCTTTTCTTATACTTAAGCTTAATTCAGTAATTATATTTGCATTTACCCACTGGTGTTTCATGTTCGGTGCCGGGCTCATAGCAAAAGGCAATCCTTCAATTAATTCCCACCTGCCTTCCCAATTGCAATAGTCTTCGTAAGTATAATATGGTAAAAGCTTTACAGCACTCATGATATAAAGATATTATTTTTCAGGCTAAAGCCAATAGCACCTGCCATGCCTCACGTACCTTTCCTTCATTAAGCAATTCCGATGCATACAAGTGCAATTCCTTTTCCATTTCATCAGGCTCAATGGAATAGTATTGAAAAATATTTTTCAGTTTATCATCTTCATAAGATGGTTCAATAAAGGGCAGCTCATTTACATTTGCCAATTGGCCAAGATGATTACCGGTTAAAATTTTACTGCCTTTAATGGAAGCAGGAAGCGAATCAATACCTATCCCTAATTCTGTATTTGGTTTTTTTACTTCAAAAATATTATTTGCATTTACCCGGGCGTACCAATTGCCCCCAAGGCGGGCAGCAAGGTCAAGTTTTTGCTGATCAATTTTACCATCCTTTCCAAGAATGTCCTCATTGATATGCAGCATGATAATTTCAGCAATTACCAAATTTCCCGCCCCACCTTTATCTCCCAGAGATTTAATCTCAATCACCTTGCACTCCATTTGCACGGGGCTTTCTTTTACCCTCGGCGGCTTTACAAGTTGCGAGGCTTCCTTTGTAAATCCTGCTTTTAGAAACTCATCTGTACCCTTCGGATATTCGCAACTGCTGAGGCTCACCTGGTGCACCATATCGTAGGTTACAATATTTACAACCACCTCCGGCACCTCGTTCAAATTTTGTACCGTGTGTTTTGTTGTATTGTCTCTCACCCGCCTTGATGGAGAAAAAACAATTATGGGCGGATCAACACTAAAAAGATTGAAAAAGCTAAAGGGGCTTAGGTTTACTTTGCCCGCAGCATCTATTGTGCTGGCGAAGCAAATAGGACGCGGGGCAATGGCATAATGCAAATAATCTGAAACCTCAGGAGGTTTTATGTCGTCAAGAAGAATTGTTTTAAACATCGCCAATCAAATATTTTTTTTCAAATCAAGAATCGAAAAATCGCTTTCATCTTTTGCAATCGTATTCGTTAATTTTCCAAGGCCTTCTATTTCCATTTCCACCTCATCACCTTCCTGCAGCCATTGTTCTTTATAATCCGGATCATTCAACTTTCCTGTTCCGTTAAGCTCAAGAAAA
>JBBPZF010000217.1:0-3710 GCA_038199105.1 Chitinophagales bacterium
AACGAAGACGGCACCCTTGTAAACGACCAGGCGCTTTTTACGGCGAAAGAAATTCTTACAATTAACCCACTCACAATAAATGATTACAGAAAATTACTGATTGATATTAACGGGGTGCATAATGCATGGATAATTGCCGACGATGTGCAATATGACGAAAAGAAAAATCAGTTACCGGTAAATGAAGTTGCTGTTTATGCCGATTGCGAAAACGATCAGTTGACTTTAATAAAAAATACAAACACCCTGTATCTCTCCGGTTTATATCGTGTGTTGCTGGATTTGGATTTTGATGACCGCTTTGGTGATCTGAATAATGGAGAGGTTGTATTCGAAAATCCGGCAACAGCGAAATTTGCACAGGGAGATTTTTTTTTCTCCATCGAATTACCCGCATGGAAAAATGCCGACTTTAATTTTTCCCAAAATGCCGGCATAGACACAAATATTGATTCTGCAGTTATCGTAAAAAAAGAACAATGTTGGGAATGTACTTTAACTCTTGTTGATGCTTCCAATCTTGTTTTTCATATTTCAATTTCAAAAGCGCCTTCTTCCAATATTGTTGATGACAGTGATGTTCAGGAAATGTTTAATAATAAGAACTTTATTTCCTTAGTTTTCCACAGTTATTTTGAAAAAATCTTCCTTGCAAGAAATACTGTTTTTCTTGCAAGTAAATCTTTACAGGAGCACCGTAACCTTTGCGAAGATTTTATATCAGTTACTACGATTGATGACGAGGAGATAGCTTTTTGTTTTGATGCGGATGTAAACGCTGCAGCAGATATTGAAAAAATTGAAGCAGAAATATTTTATGCGATTGAGAATTACTTAAATCCCTCTGTTGACTTTTATTCATTGAAAGAATTGTTGAATAAAAATATTCCTGTTGATGAAATCTTTACCGGCCCCATTCTGCAACATGGATTTATTGATACACAGCAATTAGAGCAAACAACTTTACGAGGTGTAATTCATACATCAGACATTATTAACCTGCTGATGGATATCGAGGGAGTGCAGGCCATCAGAAATTTTTTAATGACAAAATACAATAGTGATGGCAATAAAGTTGCCGGAAGCATTTCTGAAAAATGGTGTATGAGTATTTCTCCCTGGCATAAACCTGTTTTGAGTACAGACAAATCAAAAATTGTTTTATTCAAAAATCATTTTCCATTTTTGGCAAAATACGATGAAGTGCGGGATACCGTTTTGGTACTACACGCTATTCATTCAAAAGCCAAATCGAATGGATTAGAAGATGATTTGGCGGTGCCGGAAGGAAGCAAGCGCGACACCGAAAGCCACTGGCCCCTGCAATATGATTTTCCGCAAACGTATGGAATTGGGCAGTTTGGCTTGCCCTCAAACGCTAGTGAGCAAAGGATTGCGCAGCAACTGCAATTAAAGGCGTACCTGATGTTTTATGAACAATTGATCGCCGATTTTTTTTCGCAACTTACCAATGCTCATAAATTATTTTCTATTGCTCCAATCACCCAAACCTATTTCGCCCAATTTCTGAAAGATATAAAAGACATTGAAAAAGTCTATAGTACCGATTCCGTAACAATTGAAAATAGTATTGCAATACCAGATGCCACAACGGATTTAAAAAACGGCTGGCAACAACTATACGAATCAAAACAAATTTTTGAAGCCAGAAGAAACCGGTTTCTTGATCACCTGTTATCAAGGTTTGCTGAAAGTTTTAATGATTATGCATTGCTGATGTACCGCATAAATTATGAAGATAAAACACAGGAAAAAATTGGGTTTGAAGAATTAACAGGCGCTAAAATAAATACACTAAAATCCTATCCTGTTATCAGCAGCGAACGTGGAAAAGCCTTCAACTACTTTCCGGAAAATTATGATCCGTTGACGCAGGTATTCACGATTGATTCAACACAACTTTGGGATACAGACAACGTTTCAGGGTTAGAAAAACGCATAAGTTTTTTGACAGGTATTAAAGATGTCAGCAGAAGATTTTTGTATTGCATAAAAAATGTTGAAATAATCTGCAGCGACGAATTAGTTGAAGTAGAAGGAGAGGAAATTCTCAAATGCTTTCACACTTTTTCATTTACCTCTCTTGAAGGTATTAAAATGAACTCCTTAAAATATGAAACCAAAGATGCTGCTATTGCCGCCGTAAATGATGCTATCACTTTAGGAGCGGAATTGGATCTTAGTAATTATATGTTTGACACCACCTCCGACACTTTGCAACTTATCGGGAATTCCTCGGAAATATTATTAGAAAGCGAAGCACTTGCTGATAAGCCTACTGCCATGGAGGTTGCAGGAAAATTTGCAACAGAACTTTCAAAGGAGTGCAACGATCCAATAGGCTTACATCTTATCGAACATATTCTTTTACGTCCAAGGCCGGTAAATCCGGGAGACCTGGATTTTGACCTGATGGAAGTATGTCTTCACGATTGTGATTGCTTATGCGAAATGGACCCTTACACATTTAGGGCATCTGTTGTATTGCCCTATTGGCCCGGGCACTTTGATAATATGGATTTCAGAAATTATTTTGAAAATAAAATCCGGGAAGAAGCGCCTGCACATGTGATGTTGAAAATTTGCTGGCTTAATAATGAATTGATGCGTGAATTTGAAGTGCGTTACAAAAACTGGATCGAAGCCCTTGCCGCTTATTCATTTGACAAGGTGGCCAACCTCGGCACTTTTAAAATTGCCAATAATGCAATGATTGATATTTTGAAAAAACTGCCTAGTGAATACCCGCTTGCCACTCTGCATGATTGCGATGAAAGTAAAGAAGGCACCAATACAGTTATACTTGGAAAAACAGTTCTAGGAACATTTAAAAATTAATTGCCATGAATATTGCCAACACTTATCCGGTATTTGAGCCTGACCAGGTGCTTACGAATAAGCACCTGAATTCATTGTTTGATTATGTAGATCAACAGGACCGGCTTACAAGAATGAAGCTCATTGGCAGTGGTATTGTATGCGGCCTTGAAATCACTTATGATACAAACTCAATAAAGATTTCAAAAGGATGCGGACTTACTTCGCAGGGATTTCTAATTACTTTTTGTGAAAGCGAGTTCAAGCATTATATCAATTACAGCACACGAAATTTCCCTCCCGATTTACATCTTATACAACAGTGCGAAGAAGCAGAAATAGCAAATATTCCATTTTATAAAGAGAATTTTAAGGATGGCATTTTTCAACTGATTACCGATGAGCAAGCTGATGATCTGAATGCGGATGAACAAGCAACCACGCTTGCCAATGCCACAATTAAATTAGTTGATTACGCAGTAGTTCTTTTTCTTGAAAGTGTTGAATTGGCTTTAAAAAATTGTGATACCAACGACTGCAACGATAAAGGAAGTGAAATGGATTTTGAAGTAAAAGCGTTATTGGTTGAAAAAATAAAACTTGATGCATTATTAGATCAACAGTTGTCAACTGTTCCCGGCCCTCAACCTACTGTGCCCGTGGAATTACATCATGTGGAATTACAAAGATATAATGTTCCCGTGCAGGATTTGAAAACTGCCGATGATGTGCTGGATGCTTTTGTAAATTTAGTAACGGATGCAAAATTAAAAACTATTGCCGAAGTGCTTAATTATTCTTATGTGCATTACTATTATCTTTTGAAAGATGAACCATCAAATCCTTTTGCACAAGTGTTTGAGCAATTTAAA
>JBBPZF010000218.1:0-7245 GCA_038199105.1 Chitinophagales bacterium
CAAATAGACAAAACAGCAAATGTTATATTGGTGAATGTTCCGGATAAAAATATGATTGGGGTAATTGATTTAATCCATCTAAAGTTAATTGCTTCCTGGAAAAGAAATTCTCCAACAGCAAATTTCCCAATTGCTATTGATGCACCAAATCAGACTGCTTTTATTGGTTATCGCCATCCTGCAAAACTGGTAGTGTTGGATACCAAAACCGGTAAAGAAATTAGCTCTTATGACATGGTAAGTGATGTGGACGATTTATATTTTGACAAAGAAAGAAAGAGAGTCTATATAAGCGGAGGCGGAGGATACATCAACATTTTTCAGCAGGGTGATAAGGGAAAATTTAGCCGAATAACAAACATGCCTACCCGAAGCGGAGCAAGAACATCATTATTGATTCCGCAATTACAATTGTTTGTACTTGCTGAGCGGGCAGAGTATGGTAATCCTGCTCAGTTAACGGTTTATAATACTTCACCTTAATAAATTTTTATGAAATGGATAACAAGAGAGCGGCCAAAAATAGACCGCATTGCCTGCCCGTGGCTTATTAAAAATTTTGTAGATGCTGATGCGGAATTTATTTATGTGCCCAAAGACGAAGTTTTTACGAAAGCAAAAGAATTACAGGCGATTCCTTACGATATACCCGGAGCAGAATATTCGCACGAAAATGAATATTGCACTTTCGACTATATTGTTAAAAAGCACAACATTACCGACAGCGCCATAAAGCAAATAGCCCTTATCGTACGCTGCGCAGATACAGACAAGTTCGATCTTGCCCCACAATCCGCAGGTCTTTGGGCTATTTCAGCCGGGCTTTCCTATAATTATAACAATGATCAGGAACAATTAGAAATAGGAATGAAAATTTATGATGCTCTGTTTAGTTGGGCAAAATATGTTTCTGATGAGCGACATACTTGGAATCCGGATTAAAAATTTTTTCAAGCTGATAATGAAAACAGTCGAACCTTAATATTCTGTTACGGTGTTTATTTACTTACGCTTTGCATTTTGCTACTTTAATTATTCCAGGATTAATCAATTATAAATCACTACTCCAATCAAATGTTTTATAAAAAAGCGAGTTTATATAATCTTTTAATTTCAATATTACTTTGTAATAATGTAGCAGCACAAACTCCACCAGATACTTTAATACAATTAAAAGGTGCTATTAAATTAGCGGAGCAACGGTATCATCTACTAAAATCAAAAAAATATGAAGCAGATGCTGCTTCCAAATATATTGATGTAGTAAGATACAGCAGGCTGCCCACGATAGACGCCACGTACCAGGCTGGATTGGGTACAGCAAATAATCTCACCGGCATATTTTTTCCTGTTGGTATATTGCCAATGACTGGCCCTCCTTCTACAAGTAATAATTTTAATCCTGCTATAGGCAGTGCAGCAAGTGTATTATTAAATTGGCAGGCAGAAACTTTCGGACAGAGGAATGCATTGATAAATGTTTCAATCGCGGAAGCAAATTCAAAAAACTTAGAGTGGCAACAGGCATTATTTCAGCAAAAGATAAATGTTATAAGTAGTTATTTAGATTTGGTATTAGCCTATGAAGTAGTTCTTATTCATCATCAAAATATTGATCGTGTACAAGCCAATTTAAAACAAAGCCGTGTATTGGCAAATAGCGGCATTAAGCCGGGCGTAGATACAGCGTTGTTTTTATCTGAATTGTCCAGGGCAAAAATTGATTCAATTAATGCCCAAACTCAATTGCAGAAGTCTAAGCTTGTGTTGGCACAAATGATAGTGAGTGATGCTTTGCCAGTTCCTTCAGATACGTCATTCCTAAGTAATTTACCGACATTCATTATAAGTAATGATACAGCATTTACCGGCAACCCAATTATACAATATGTGCAAAGTCAGGTTGATTTAAGTCATTCTAAAGAGTCACTATTAAAAAAATCATACTTACCAAAACTGAATGTTTGGGCTACAGGCTTTGCCCGGGGATCTGGGTTTCAAGCTAATGGTTTGATAAAAACATTTGACGGAATAAACCTAAACCGCTACAACTACGGTAGTGGAGTCCAGCTTATTTTTCCTATACTAAAATATGGCGAAGTCAAAAAACAATTGCTTCAGCAAAATTATTTATCAAAAGCTGCACAGGAACAAGTGGAGGAAAACATAGCAACCCTTAGTACACAACAAAGTGTTGCGAACGTCACATTTAATAATAGCATAGCAATTGCTGCCGAAACACGGCAACAACTAAAATCCGGGTTATATGCCTTTAATGCTATGCAGGTACGATATAATACAGGCCTGGTAAATTTTTCAGATTTGATTGAAGCCCAATACACTTTATTGAAGGCAGAATTAGATTTTAAAAGATATTATTGGGATGCGTGGAAAGCATTGCTATTACAAGCTTCTATACGCGGTGATGAGAATATTTTCTTAAATGAAATTAAGTAAGGATAATGATTAAATTAATACAGTTTGCACTTCGCAGGCCTATATCAGTAATTGTAGTTGTTTTGGGTATTCTGATTTTTTCTGTGTTGGCAATTCGTAAGTCATCAATAGATATCTTTCCTGCAATTAATGCGCCTACAATTTATGTAGCACAAACTTACGGCGGCCTTTCACCCCAACAAATGGAAGGATTTATAACCTCTTACTACGAGTATCACTTTTTATATATTACAGGTATTAAAGCAGTGGAAAGTAAATCCATTCAAGGCTTATCACTAATCAAATTACAGTTTCATGAAGGCACCGACATGGCCAATGCGATGGCCGAAGTTATTTCCTATGCTACCCGTGCACGTTCTTTTATGCCACCAGGCACACTGCCTCCATTTGTAATGAGATATGATGCCGGTTCAGTTCCTATCGGACAGTTGGTATTTCGCAGTGAAACACGTTCATTAAATGATATACAAGATCTGGCATTATTTAAAGTACGGCCGATGTTTGCCGCCTTGCAAGGAGTGTCTGCCCCACCACCATTTGGTGGCAACCAACGCACTATTATCATAAAAGCCGATCCAGAAAGGTTAAGAAGCTATAATCTTACAGCGGATGAATTGGTAATAGCAATAGCTAAAAATAATTCTATCCTTCCTGCCGGTAATATAAGAATTGGTGATAAGGCAATCATCACTTCATCCAATAGTGTAGCCGATAATTTTAAAGACCTTGAAAATGTAACAGTGAAAAATGTAGACGGAACACAGGTGTTTGTGAGAGATGTTGCCACTGTTGATAATGGGGCAGATGTAACAACAGGTTATGCTTTGATAAATGGGAAGCGTTCTGTTTATATTCCGGTTACAAAACGGGCAGATGCATCTACATGGGACGTAGTACAAGCCATCAAAAAAAATCTGCCTGATATGCAGGCTGCAATACCTGATGATATTAAAGTATCTTATGAATTTGATCAATCCGGTTATGTAATTAATTCCCTTAAGAGCTTGTTGTTTGAAGGATTGTTAGGGGCATTTTTAACCGGGCTTATGGTTTTGTTATTTCTTAGGGATTTAAGAAGTTCTATAATCGTTGTTCTAACAATTCCATTGGCATTACTTACCGCAGTAGTTTGTTTATATATAGCAGGACAAACAATCAATATAATGACTCTTGGAGGCTTAGCTTTAGCTGTTGGAATATTGGTAGATGAAGCTACAGTTACAATAGAAAATATCCATCATCACCTGGAGTTAGGCAAACCAAAACCTACTGCTATTTTAGATGCCCGGAGTGAGATTGCAACTCCCACACTTTTAATATTACTTAGTATACTGGCGGTGTTTGTTCCCGCTCTTTTCATGACAGGTGTTCCAAAATCAATGTTCATGCCTTTGTCGCTTGCAGTAGGGTTTTCGATGATCGCATCCTTTTTGTTATCCTTAATGGTTGTTCCAATTTTATCTAACTGGATATTGAAAAAAGATTACGCAAAAAAGAACAGTAAGCGGTTGGATAAAATCAAAGATGGTTTATCAAGACGCATTAACAAGGTTGGGAAATCAGCTAAAATAATTGTACCTGTAGTAGTAATTTTATTTCTCATAATTGCTTATTTCGGTTACAAAAATTCCGGTGCTGAAGTTTTCCCTAAAGTAGATGCTGGCCAGATGCAGGTTCGCTTACGTATGCCAGCAGGTACAAGAATTGAGCGAACAGAAGATGCAACTAAAAAAACACTTGCTCTTATAGAAAATATTGTTGGAAAAAAGAATGTTGCTATAACGTCCTCTTTTGTTGGACTTCAACCTCCGACCTATGCAATCAATCCAATCTTCTTATATACCAGTGGTCCGCATGAAGCCGTAATAAAAGTTAACCTTTCAAAAGATGCTGGTATCGGTATCGAAACGCTGAAAGAAAAATTGAGATCCTCTATACCCCAAAATATTCCTGGCATTTTAATTTCATTTGAGCCTGCTGATCTTGTTGAACAAGTGATGAGCTTAGGTTCCAATAATCCCATAGAAATTGTTATACAGGGAAAAAATATCGCACAAAGCAGAAGCATTGCAGATAAGCTAAAACTATCCTTAGGCAAAATATCTTACCTGCGTGATATTCAAATAGCACAGCCTCTGGATTATCCAACTATTCAAATTAATTATGACAGGATTCGCACAGGGCAAATGGGTTTAACAGTTGACCAGGCAGGACGTTCGGTAACAGAAGGCACTTCTTCCAGTCGCCTTACTCAACCTGTATATTGGTTAGATAATACTTCCGGGAATGCTTACCAGGTACAGGTTGAATTTCCGCAATTTGTAATGAATAGTGCTGACCAGATTGACCAGATACAGGTAGGAAAAACAGGAACTGATCCAATTTATTTAAGAGACATTGCAGATTGGAAAAATGGAACTTCAATTGGAGAATATGACCGTATTAATCAGCAGCGCTTTATTACATTGACCGCTAATATTCATCACCAGGATTTAGGAACGGCAGTAACAGATGTGAATGCTGCTATTCAGCAATTAGGTAATTTGCCCCTGTCTGTAAAAGTCTACCAGCGTGGACAATCAGATGTGCTAAAACAAACTACGGATGAATTATCTTCTGGTTTGCTGATAGCTGTCTTGGTTATAAGTTTAATGCTGGCAGCTTATTTTCAATCATTCAAAATATCACTTACCATTTTATTAGCTCTGCCGGGAGTATTCGCAGGATCATTAATGCTTTTATGGATAACCGGAAACACACTTAATATTCAATCTTTCATGGGTTGCATTATGGCAATTGGTATAGCAGTCTCTAACATTATATTATTGGTGACTAATGCAGAACATTTGCGATTGCAACAAAGTATTGCTACTTCCATTGGCGCACAGGCAGCAGCTAATCGGTTACGTCCAATTATTATGACAAGCCTTGCAATGATAGCGGGTATGATACCAATGGCATTAGGTCTTGGAGAAAGCGGTAAACAAACAGCTCCTTTAGGTATTGCTGTAATTGGAGGTCTTTTATTCAGCATTTTTATAAGTCTTTTATTTGTTCCGTTAGTTTACGATTTAATTATAGGAAGAAAAAAACAAGTTAATAATTCACTTGACCCCAAAGATGAAAATTCAATTTATTATGCCAAGAATATTTAAGCATATAGCCCATAGAAAACTTTTACCATGGATTAGTCTGTGTGTCTTAATTGCGGGCTGCAATCAAAGGCAACAGACTGTAAAAAGTGAAAATGAAGCAATAAAAATTGATACAGTAAAAGTTTTTGTTTTACGTTTGGACTCTGCTCAAAAAACCATTTCATTTCCCGGCGAGCTAAAGCCAAATGAAAATGCTCAAATCAGGGCTAAGGTTCCGGGATATATCCGAAAACTTAAAGTTGATATAGGTTCGATAGTAAAAAAAGGACAAATATTAGCAGTGATTGATGCACCTGAGATCAATAGTCATGTGCAGGAATCCAATGCAAAAGTCAATTCTGCACAATCTAAATATCTATCAAGCAAAGATTATTATGATAGATTAAGCAATGCATCAAAAACAGAAGGTGTTGTAGCTGAAAGTGAATTGCAACGTACCAAAAATCAAATGTTAGCTGATCAGTCAGAATACAATGCCGCCTTATATTCCGCATCATCTTTAAAACAAACAGGAAATTACTTAACTATTGTAGCTCCCTTTAGCGGAACAATTACTATAAGAAATATTGATCAGGGATCATTTGTTGGTAATCCCAATGAGCAACCCTTATTTGAAATAGAAGATAATTCAGTTTTACGATTGCATGTAGCTATACCCGAAGTATATACCGGCGCTGTATTATTAGGAAACACCGGAGATCTTATCACACGATCATTTCCTGATAAAAAATTTAAAGCAAAGCTGATCCGAAAATCAGGCAGCATTGATAATGCAACAAGAAGTGAGATATGGGAATTTGAAGTGCCTAATACAAACCGGCAATTAAAAGCAGGAAGCTATGCTGATGTAAAATTACATTTGATACGTACACAACTATCTTTGGTAGTACCAACATCAGCGATTGTTAGTACTCTTGAAAAAAAGTTTGTTATAAAAGTATTCAACAACACTACACAATGGATAGACGTAAGAGCCGGTTTTAATTTGGGTGATAAGCAGGAAGTGTTTGGCGAATTAACTTCCGGAGATACTTTGATAATAAAAGGAACTGAAGAATTGAAAGCGGGTACAAAAGTTGTTACTGAATTATCTAAATAAAGTTTTAATTCTACAAACAAATTTTAAACCATTTAAACTTTCTTATTATGAAAAACCAAAGAAGTATCGTTCTATTAGGAGTTGGACTATTTACTTTTATATCCTGTAGCAGTAATGAAAGTTCAAATTCAAATTCAACTTCTAAAGACTCCATTAATAACTCAACCAATAGTTTACCAACAGATCAAACAAATGGCAGTACATATAACCCAAATCAAAGCAAAAATGATACATTAAAAACAAACCGTGATAGCATACAAAAAAACAATAAATAAAATCATTTTAAAAACAACATTATGAAAAAGATTATTTTTTATTACTGCTTCCTTTTATTTGTAATTCTTTCATCATGCGGTGAAAAAAAAATTGCTGCATCCGAAGTACCACAGCCTGCCATGGCTGCTTTCACTGCTAAATACCAGGGAGCAACTGACATAGAATGGAAAACAGAAAAAGAAGATGGTAAAATGATTTATGAAGCAGAATTCAAGTTCAATAACAAAAAGATTGAAGCTCAATTTGATTCAACAGGCA
>JBBPZF010000219.1:0-2662 GCA_038199105.1 Chitinophagales bacterium
CCCATGGCCTTATAGAATTAAGTTATTATACTCTTTAGTTTAACTACTATAAGCCCAACGATTATCGCTCCAAACACGACATACTTTTTTAAATGATAATTTCTCAAAACCTTATCGGTTTCAGGCATCAGCCAATATTCTAAAAAATAAGAAGCGATAGCAGTTAAAACGATAGAGCCCCAGTTACCCATGTTTAAGGCTTTCTGTACAACCGCTGTATGCAAACCCGACTTGTCGGATATTTTTACAAAAAAAGTTCCTATTATAGAAAACAAGATTCCCATAGATGCTATTAGCATCGGTAATAAAATAGGAGCCATTCCGCCAAACCTGTCAACTGAAAAAGTTTCTCTGCCCAATACCATCGTGGCCAATACAGTAGCAACATAAGACCCGAAAAGATCAGCACCCATACCTGCAACGTCGCCTACATTATCACCAACATTATCTGCAATAGTCGCAGGGTTGCGGGGATCATCTTCGGGGATGCCTGCCTCTACTTTGCCCACAAGGTCAGCACCCACATCAGCAGCTTTTGTGTAAATGCCACCACCAACACGTGCAAATAATGCAATACTTTCAGCGCCAAGGCTGAACCCTGTAAGTATTTCGATTGCTTTTTCAAGGGCCAATTTATATTCAGGAGAACCATTGGGAATGCCCGAAACAAATGTTAGGTAAAGTATAATAAACACTCCGCCAAGGCCAAGCACTGCCAGCCCGGCAACGCCAAGGCCCATAACACTACCGCCCGTAAACGAAACCTTAAGCGCCTGCGCAAGGCTTGTTCTTGCTGCCTGTGCTGTACGAACATTAGCTTTTGTCGCCACTCTCATACCAATGAAACCAGCCAGGGCGCTCATGATGGCACCTGTTATAAACGCAAGTGCAACGCTCCAATGGCTGTTAGCACTTGTAAAACCCATAACACCTAATAGCAATGCAGCAACAATTACAAAATAAGAAAGGATTTTATACTCCGCCTTTAAAAAAGCCATTGCCCCATCAGCGATATACGTGCTTATCTCCTTCATCCTCTCATTACCCGCATCTTGCTTATTAACCCATGCAAACTTTACAAAAGTGTACAGCAGCCCAACGATACCCATTGCCGGAATTATGTAAATCAAATTAGTCATATCAGTTATTTAATTAATTTTTCGGGTGGCAAAAATAGGGTAAAATGTAGTAAGTTAATAGTGCTCCGGCAAAATGATTCAATTTAAGAAACGGAGACTTTTATACTTCAGGAAACAGGAAATCGAATCGTAAAAAGTATTTGGGTAATCCGGCAAGCTGCGCAAGCCGTCGGACTTTCCATTGGTAGGGACAGGTCGCGACCTGTCCTACATGGCCCTAATAAATTATATTATACAGAAAACTAATATGCAGCGCAGGTTAAATAATTGAGGGCTAAATTTTCAGCAACACATTGTTGATATTTAATTCCTGGTTAAATACTTTTCAAAAAAAGCTTCACTACCTAATACTTCAATTTTTGAAAAGTAAAAATCTCCGATATCTTCCGTGATGATACAATCGCACTTGCTTGCCACGGCAGAATAATATTCTAAACCATCTTCAAAATCATTAACGGAAGGATTTCTTAAAGACTGCATCACCGTATTTTTATCAGTAGCCGCGATATTTATATGATTACACAATACCTCAATTCTTTTCTTGGCTGAAGCAGTGTCAAATTTTTTTTCAGCAAAATAAAATGCTATTGCCAGGCACACCGGCGACGTAAAGACAGTAAACTTTGGATGGTCGGTAAGGCTAAGTATTCTTGAAGTGTGGGTGAATAGCGGATATTCTTTATTTAGGACTGATACAATAATATTAGCATCGAGAAAAATTTTCATTTTCTCGATTTAAAATATTCTTCTTTGGCGGCTTTGCGTGTGCGGCTTGCCTTTGTTTCATAAACTGCATCGCCTTCTGCGACTTGCTGCACCCAATCTGAAATAGGGAAATCTTCGAGAGAAGAATAATTGTTTGAAGTAACTTTTTTCAAAAGGTATTCTATTAACCTTGAAAGGCTGATATTATTGTTTTCAGCATATTTCTTGGCTTTTGAAATTACTGTTTCATCGAAGCTTAGTGTTATTTTATTATCCATAACCTTATTTTAAAAAACAAAAATAATTGTTTTATACGACAAGCAATTATTTTTTATACGTATATTTTTTAGCGATAGAAAACTTTGTTCATCCAGTAAAATTTTCGAACTGCAAAAACCCTTCGCCTAGGTATTTAATTATATCACCGGCAATCATCGCTTGTTTTGATAATCTTTTCGCTGCAAGATCACCGGCAAGTCCATGAAGATAAACTCCAAGAATACAGGCATCCAGTGAAGAATATTTTTGCGCCAGCAGGCCGGTTATGATTCCCGTAAGCACATCACCAGCGCCCGCTGTTGCCATTCCGGCATTACCTGTGGAGTTAAAATATCCCATTCCGCCAGGCGTGGCTATCAATGTGTGATGGCCTTTCAGCACAATAAATATTTTTAGTTCCTCTGCCTTACTCATCGCGAGTTTCATCTCTTCAAAGTTGTCATTTGTTTTTCCGAATAATCGTTCAAATTCTTTAGGGTGCGGAGTAATGATGCTATTCTCCGGGATTTCTTTATACAAAGAATGAGCAGTACTTAAAG
>JBBPZF010000220.1:0-2998 GCA_038199105.1 Chitinophagales bacterium
GTAACTTCTTTGCATTTGCAAAAATTATCGGCGAACTTTCGTAAAACATACTTTTTTTCATAAGTCTTTCAATCGAGACGTTATCCCCCTTCAGGGGTTAGGGGTTGGAGTTCTTCCGCTCTCATAAATCATTTTCCTGACTTCATCATTAAATTCATCTTCTTTCAATAGATCCCCGAGGCTGATATGCATACGATAATGCCAGTAGTGATGCGCTTCTGATGGAATATTAATTCTTTCATTATGCGGATTTTCCAGCCGTATTTTTTCGTTCATTCCAAAAAGATCCTGTAGTTGAAATATACTCCACATGGCCGGAGAATATACATGCTGAAGAATAATTTCTTTATTGATCCAGGGCTCACAGAAATATGGCGCTTCCCCATAACGCCCTAAGATATAGTTGTAGAATTGCTGTGTTTTACCGCGATCTTCTTCCCACCAACCACGCACCGTACTCATGTCATGCGTAGATGGAGTAACAACAGATAAATAGGGCGCATCTTTAGGATGAAAAAAATCGTTGTTTGGATTTTTAGGCATGCGTTGAATTTCGAGACTCAATATTCCCAACTCCTTCATTACTTCGGGAACACAATCAGGGACCATCCCAAGATCTTCTCCGCAAACGAGCATATTAGTGCTATGCTTCAGTTGCGGCAATTTTTTCAATGCTTCCTTTTTCCAAAAATTATCCTGCCGTTTGTAGAAATAATTTATATACAAATCGTGCAACTTATCTCTTGTATAATCATCGAGATTTTGAAAGGAAGTCGTTTGTGCTATACCAATTCGAAAATTAAACTTTTGGCCACCAGAGTTGGCTTCTTCTATTAAAATTACATTGCTGATTAGATCAAATAATCCCTGCCTTATTTGATCGCGGTTTTCCATCTTCTTTTTCTCTAAGTAATCTGCAACTTTTTTCTGTGTAGAAAATTCTTTTTTCAATTGATATCTTCCATTATCCAATGCTTCGAGGAATTGGTCTTTTACAAAAGGCGTAGAGTCGGCAAACAAGTTCCAGATTATTTCATGGGTAATAAATGGCCTGCAATACCTGTCGTAATCAAACCAGATATTGTTAGAATAAAATTCCGAAATATCCACAGGTATGGCCGGCACAAACCGGCCCAATATTCCTTCCACGGTATTTAAATGAATACTCCAAATCCTAAAGAAGCCGAGAATATGGTCAATACGAAAAGCGTCGAAGTAGTTACTCATTTGATCGAAGCGGTGGACCCACCATTTGAAACCGTCTTCTTTCATCTTCGCCCAGTTGTATGTCGGAAAGCCCCAGTTCTGGCCTCTTACAGCAAAGCCATCAGGAGGAGCACCCGCCTGCTCATCCATGTTATATAAAGAAGGATTAGCCCACGCATCGCTTCCATAGCGATATACTCCAATAGGAATATCGCCCTTTAAAATCACATTTTTACTATGGGCGTAGTCTGCAACTTCTTTTAATTGTAAATGCAAATGGTATTGTACAAAATAGAAAAACATTATGTCATCATAATGCCCATGTTTTGGCGAAGCAAATTTTTGGATAGCAGATTCATTAAATGTTTTATGTTTTTTCCATTTTGTAAAATCAGGCGTTTTGTATTTATCTCTCAGGTAAGAAAATACTGCATAAGGAACAAGCCATTCGCGGTTAAGTTCAAAGAATTCTCCAAAGGAGCCCTCACCGGCGAAATAAGAAGGATCATTTTTAAAAACCTCTTTTAGTGCAGCAAATATTTCTTTTAAGGCTGATAGTTTAAGTTTCATCACCTGCTCGTAATCAAAGGCTGCGAGCTCATTCAGTTGCTTCCTCTTCTTGTTGAGTGGCTTTATAATCTTTGAAAATTCTTTCCCCGCAACTTTTTCAAGATTAATATATAACGGGTGAATGGCAAATGCAGAAATGGCCGCATAAGGATAGGAGTCTACCCACGTATGATTGGCAGTGGTATCATTTACAGGTAAAATTTGTATCAACTTCAGGCCGGTTTTTTTCGCCCAATCTATAAGAAGCAACATGTCGTTAAACTCGCCCACTCCAAAGCTTTTCTCTGAGCGAAGACTAAACACAGGAATGGCGACACCTGCGCCTTTCCAATAGGTGACAGGGCATCTCACAAATCCATCATGAATAATAGTTAGGTCTAATTCAGCACCCGAATCCTTCTGCACCATCCTGTTTTCGCCATCTTCAAACCTTACAAATTTTTTCTCCTGGATATTATAAATTCCGTATTTATAAGTCAACGGCAAACCATCGGCTTTAAGCGAAAGCCGCGCAACAAACCAATTATTTTTCGGTATTAAGATAACCGGCGATTCAGTATCCCAATACTCCAGGTTTTTTGAAGATCCCGTCATGCAAATAACTTCACCGGGGTTGAGCAAAGGGGCTTTAACTCTAAATTCGTGCGTATAGTTTTGGGGCAAAGACGATTTAACTTTGGAAAAGGGTGGCAATAAGACTTCACTGAAAGGCCTGGTAAAAAAAACATTGCCAACGTTAGAGTCAGCATTCCATGTATCGAAAACCGAAACAGATTTTACTTTCCCGACGGACAAATCAACGGAACGATTTTCTTCTCCGTCAAATATGATGCTTCCATCTATATCGCTCAAAAGATATTTGTATAAAATAATATCATCAAAACCCTGCGGAAGTTCTATAGAAATGCCCCATGTTTCGGAATCAATATATACAAGCTCAACAGCATTTTTTATTTCATTATTTCCTAAAAAATCGTTGTTGCCAGATATGAAAAGTGCTTGTCCAAAATGGGTGTGAAACTTAAGAGAAAAATTTATCGTCATCACATATTATGATTAAAGTGCGGCAATTTAATTAGTTTAAGTTAGAATGTAAAATATACACCTGGGGTGCTTTGCAGAGTTGGACGTGATATAGCGATGGACGCGCTATATATTTTACCAACTGTTTATTTAAGGAGTGATATAAGCTTGAAATATTTTATTCTCGTCGGGAACGAAA
>JBBPZF010000221.1:0-4588 GCA_038199105.1 Chitinophagales bacterium
TACGATGCCCGATTTACGATGTATAATTTCCCTACTGTCCCTATCGGGTAATTGGCAGGCGACCTCATCTTCTAAATTAATCTGGCCTTTTGCTATTGTAAGCAAATCATTGTAGGTATAATCCCTTCCATTTTTTTCTAAGTACTCTCTTGCATATTCAGAAACGGACATAGTATTATAATGTTCTGCAAGCTTCCTGCATAAGGTACTTTTACCTGTAGACTCAGGCCCAATTATGACAATCTTTTTTATTGCTTCCATTCTGGTAATGGCTCTTTTTCAACAACCTGTTTATTAGCTCTTTTTATCCATTCGCTTAGCCCCATAAAAGCCATTATTAAAAGGATGATATAGTATACACTGGTGAATACATAATGCTTTACAAAATACAATGGTATTGATGCAATGTTTGTCGCGATCCACCAGTACCAGCTCTCTACTTTTTTGCGGGCCATCAGCCACATGGCAGTGAATGCTGTGGAACTTGCAAAGGCATCAGCCCATGGGATAGCGCCGGGAGCAAAATCTTTTTTGAGATAAGTGAGAGAAAAAAAGATGGCAATGTAGAAGACAGCAAAGAAAGCGATTTCCTGTATCCATTCCTTTTTGTCAGACCAGGTAATTAGTACGATATGCTCTTGTTGCACATTTTTTTTTGCCCACAATATCCAGCCATAAATACTCATGACCGTATAATAAAAATTTACAGATGCCTCGCCAAAAAGGCTTCCTTTCACACTTATATATACATAGATGATTGTGTTGACCAAACCTACAGGATAAACAAGGATATTCTCCAGGCGGGAATACCATACGCTGGCAATTCCAAAAAATACCGCTATGTATTCAAGAAGCGTGGTCTGCTGTATATCTGCAATAAACTGTTGGTAAATTTCTGAAATGCTCAAGATAAAAGTTCAGGCTCAAAAATAAGTTAGAAAACACAATAACAATCCTGGTAGGCTAAACTAAAAAAGCATCTCTTTCGAAATGCTTAAATTTTTTTCTTTACAAACGGAATCATTATTCAGCTTCTGCTACCACTTCCCTCACTTCCGGAATCATACGCTTCATCATGCCTTCTATTCCAGCCTTTAGCGTAATCATTGAAGAAGGGCAACCACTACAGCTTCCCTGCATCATAAGGTTTACTTTTCCGTCTTCATAGCTCCTGAATTGTATGGCACCACCATCCATCTCAACAGCTGGCTTTACGTAATTTTCAAGTAGCTCTTTTATACGTTTTACCACATCATCATCATCAGCACTTACAATATTAGAACTTTCAGTTTTCCGGGCAGCTAATTCCTCTTCATTTATTACCGGTTTCCCTTCTTCCAGGTATTCTTTTAAAAATTGCTTTATTGAAGGGATTATGTCCTGCCAATCTTCTGTATCAGCGGTTTTTGTAAGTGTTACAAAATTACTGGCTATAAAAATTGATTTTATAAAAGGAAATGTAAATAGTTGCATTGCCAATGGAGATACTGCTGCACTGCTTTCATCCTGGAAGTCTATACTCTTACCGGGATACAAAAGCTTATTGGCAACAAATTTCATTGTTTCCGGATTTGGCGTCATTTCAGTATAAATACTTATTACCGGGTTACCTGTTTTAATCATAATAAAAAAATTGAGATTACAAATTTACTAAGAATTCAATGGAAAGCCTGCCGGATTATGTTAAGCTACAAGGGATTTTCGTTTTTCGAAAACGATTATTTACCCAAAGCTATTCTTCAACTATCCGCAGCCTGGCATAGTTAAGCATTATCTTTTTCTCACCGTTGTGCTCAAACTTTACCGTAGCAATCGGGTTGTGCGCAGCACCTTCCATTTTTATTACTTCGCCAAAGCCAAATTTTTGGTGTTCAATCTTCTGGCCTTCAGCCAAATGGCTTGTATCACTCGGCGCAAACCCTACGGAAGGTACATGCTCTTTTATTTTAATTACCGGATTAGACGTTATATATGCAGGCTTACTTGCATTGGCATTCGCCTGGTTGTAGGACTCTCGTCGTGCGCTGCCAAAGCCGTTGCCCTGCTTCTTTTCAAATGGATTCCAATGATTAGTTTGCTGGTTATTTCGCATGTTGCCACCGGCAAACGAGCGATCAAGCCTTTCTTCCGGAAGTTCATCAATGAAGCGGCTGGGCTCGTTTTGTGTGAGGTTACCAAAGCGGTAGCGGTTATTAGCATACGTTAGCCATAGCATGTGTTTAGCCCGCGTAACAGCCACATAAAAAAGTCTTCGCTCTTCTTCCAACTCTTCACGGGTATTAATGGACATGGAATTTGGGAAGAGCGTTTCTTCCAAACCGCCAACAAATACCATGGGAAATTCCAGGCCTTTTGCCGCATGAATCGTCATCAGCTTCACCACATCACTTTCCCCTTTGTCATCATCCGCATCTGTGAGCAATGTTATTTGCTGCAGGTAGCTTCCGAGACTTTTGTCAAGTAATTCCCCATCTTCTGTGGGTGTTTCAGTAAACTCTTTTATCGAGTTAAGTAACTCCTGTATGTTTTCGTAGCGGGCAAGGCCTTCTGTTGTTTTATCATTGAAAAGTTCCTTCACTATTCCGGTATGTTTTCCTACCAATATCGAAAGATCGTAAGCGTTCTTTTTTTGTAATTCACTTTGAAACATTTTTATCGTGATCACAAAATTTCTTAGCACTTCCAGCGTATTTGCCCGGTAGCCAAACTCAGCGGCACGCTCAATTACATTCCACATTGAAATGTTATTCTCATTGGCAAATAACACTGCTTTTTCAATAGTAGTTTTGCCAATTCCCCTGGCGGGAAAATTAATAATACGTTTCAATGCTTCTTCATCGCCCGGATTCAAAATAACCCTCAAATAACTCAAAAAGTCTTTAATCTCTTTTCTTTGATAAAAACTTATACCTCCATAAATGCGGTAAGCAATATTCATACGCCTCAGGCTTTCTTCAAAGCTCCGGCTCTGTGCATTAGTGCGATATAAGATGGCGATATCGCTGTTGCGAAAATGATTTCGTAGTTTTTGTTCCTGTATTGCGTCTGCTACATACTTTCCTTCGTCATTATCAGTGGCCGTTCTTACCAGTTTTATTTTTTCACCCTCACCATTGCTCGTCCACAGTTTTTTTGGAAGCTGCCCTTTGTTATTGGCTATAACGTTATTGGCTACATGTAAAATACTTTGAGAGCTGCGGTAGTTCTGCTCCAGCAATACAACTTTTACTTCATCATAGTCTTTTTGAAATTGCAAAATATTTTCAATCGTAGCGCCGCGAAAACTATATATACTTTGTGCATCATCGCCCACCACTGCTACGTTTTCGTGCATAGCGCCCAATAGCTTTATTATCTGGTATTGGCTGGTATTTGTATCCTGGTCCTCATCAATCATTATATATTTAAACTTGCGCTGGTACTTGCTCAGGCTTTCAGGATGCGTGCTTAATAGTAAATAAAATTTCAGCAGTAAATCATCAAAATCCATAGCGCCATTTTTGAAACAGCGCTTGCAATAAGCCGCATAAATCTGTCCGACCATTGGCCGGTTTGCCCGCATATCTTCTTGCTGCAATCCATAATCGTTGCTATATTCTTCAGGGGTAATTAACCCGTTTTTAGCAGATGAGATTCTATTATAAATAGTATTGGGTTTGTACTGTTTATCATCAAGGCCCAATTCATTGATTACTGTTTTTACCACGCTTTTAGCGTCGTCAGTATCGTAGATAGTAAAGTTTCTTGGGTAGCCAAGCTTGTCGGCTTCAGCCCTGAGTATTCTTGCAAACACTGAGTGAAAGGTGCCGATATATAAATTTCTTGCTTCGTTATTCCCTAAGATCTTCTCAACACGATCCTTCATTTCTGCCGCAGCCTTATTAGTAAATGTAAGCGCCAGAATGTTGAAAGCATCAACACCTGTGGCCATAAGATGGGCAATTCTCGTGGTAAGTACTTTTGTTTTTCCGCTACCTGCACCGGCTACAATCATTATCGGCCCATCGCGGTGCAATACTGCTTCGCGTTGTGGCTCATTCAATCCATTTAAGTATTCATCCATGCCGCAAAGTTACAGAAACCGCAAGGTTTTTGCCGGTACTTTTGGAAAGTGCACAAGCAATACGACACTTAATTGTATAAATAATAGCTAATCATGCTGGCTATTCTATTCAATATTTTTTTCTCCAAAAAACCGTCTTTTTTTTGGTAACGTTCAAACCATTCATCCTTAAATAAATAAACAAACTGTACAGGCATTAAGTTTCAATAAGGCGCTTTCATATCCCGTTATTCTTCTTTCAGTTTCTTAATCTAATGCTTCAGCCATGCCCTTAACTTTACCTTAACGAGACCCTTGCCCACACTGTATTACCTCTGATAACATTTGGCTTTAAGCCCTCTTGCCGGGCTGCTATTTTTGTTCAGCATTTCATAACCATAAACTTAAAATCATGAAAAAGATTCTTGCCCTTTGCCTCGCAGCAATACTAACAACAGCATCAGTTTCCGCGGCTCCTGTCGCTGAAAAAGTATTAAAAGTTTTTACAACCTCTTTCCCTGAAGTACAGGAAACAACCTGGTATAA
>JBBPZF010000222.1:0-2270 GCA_038199105.1 Chitinophagales bacterium
AAATTTTCCCAATCAAAAATATTTACTATGAAAGATATTTCACATAACCCGAATGCGAACCCGCAGCCCTCCTCCCTTGGAGGAGATGGAGGAGGCCTATACCATCACGGACGTGGTGCACAAATCAATACAAAAAACAGGTTTCTTGTAAACGAAGTTTCCAAAGAACATGTTGAAGGCATTGATGACTGGGAAGAAAAATTATTGCCAACTATTTACCTGGAGCAGGAAGTAAAAACGATTGTAAATAAAGTTGATAGTCCCGATGTGGGCATGAGCTACAGTATGAATCCGTATGCAGGCTGCGAACATGGCTGCATATATTGCTATGCCCGAAATGTGCATGAATACTGGGGTTACAGCGCCGGGATAGATTTTGAGCAAAAGATTATTGTAAAGAAAAATGCACCGCAACTACTGCGCAAATTTCTGATGCACCCGAAATGGGATGCAACGCCTTTGATGCTTAGTGGCAATACCGATTGCTATCAACCGGCTGAACAAAAATATCGCTTAACAAGAGGCATGTTGGAAGTGTGTAATGAATTTAATCAGCCGGTGGGCATACTCACAAAAAATTCGTGGATATTAAAAGACAAAGATGTGCTGCAGGAAATGGGTAAGAAAAATATTGTTTCGGCAATGGTTTCTATCACATCTTTTAATGAAGATCTGCGGAGAGTGATGGAACCACGAACTACCACAGCAAAACAAAAATTAAAAGTGATTAATGAACTAAGCAGCGCAGGAGTGCGCATGGGCGTTATGATGGGCCCAATGATCCCCGGGTTAAATGAACACGAGATGCAAAGAATAATGCTTGCTGCAAGAGACAATGGCGCAACATTTACTGCCTATACTTTTATACGATTGAATGGCGCTATAAAATTTTTATTTCACGATTGGCTGTATAAAAACTTTCCTGACCATGCAGATAAAGTATGGCACCTTATTGAAAATAGCCACGATGGCCAGGTGAATGATACCCGCTTTGGTGTTCGCATGCGGGGCGAAGGACCTATTGCAAAACTCGTTGCCGAGCAATACCGCAAGTATGGAAAGCTTTATGGAATGAATGCAGAAGAATGGAGTTTAGACAGGAGTTTATTTAAAAGGCCTGGGGAACAGGGGAGGTTGTTTTGAAATACATTTTATGTATTTTACTGAAATTAATTTTATAATATGGCAGGTCGAAATTTATTCAGAAAACCATTTGATGATGGGACGATCGCAAAATTAGAAATTTTTGAAGATTATTTTAAGGAATGGCTGCCTGTATTTATCGCCAATTCAAATCCAATTTGGAAGCAAATTCAAATTTTTGATTTGTTTGGGGGAGAAGGAAAAGATATTAATGGAATATTTGGAAGCCCTATGAGAATATTGTCTGTATTGAATTATAATAAAACTTTAATTAAACAAAGTGGCGTAAAAATAAAAATTATAATCAATGAATTTGAAAAATCAAAGTATGACTTATTAGTTCCTAACCTTGAATCAATAGTGGATAAATCAATTTATGAAATTCAATATTTTAATAAAGATTTCTCGATAGTTTTTTCTGATAATTATGAGTTGATGAAGCAATCAGTAAATTTTTTATTTCTTGACCAAAATGGTATTAAACAAATTACTGAAAATATATTTTCCAAGTTGATTGAACTTAAACAAACAGATTTTTTATTTTTTATCTCATCTTCTTATATACACAGATTTGCGGAAGTTGCAGAATTCAATCGGTATTTAAAAATAACTCGTCAAGATCTTTCTGGAAAAAGCTATTATCATATTCATAGAATAGTTTTGAATTATTATCGCAGCTTAATAAAGAATGATAAGAATTATTTTTTAGCGCCCTTTTCAATAAAAAAGCCAAGTGGTGTTTATGGACTAATCTTTGGCTCAAATCACACTTATGGAATGGAGAAGTTTTTAAGTGTTTGTTGGAAGCATGATAAGTTAACCGGGGAAGCGAATTTTGATATTGATAATGAAAAAATAGATTTAAAACGTCCATCTTTATTTGCTGAATTAAATGTTCCAAATAAACGACAGGTGTTTGAGGAGCAACTATCTAAACAAATTTTATCCGGAGATTTGAAAACAAATATTGATGTTTATTTATTTTCATTATACTTTACGCCGCATAGGAATGTGTAGTGGCATTCTCAAAGAATTGAAAGTTTAAAGTTAAAAGTTTTTCCATCTGTTGTTTGTAGTTGTCGTTTATAGTTTGGAAAAAGGTATTAATTGCTTGATGAAACAAGGCC
>JBBPZF010000223.1:0-2473 GCA_038199105.1 Chitinophagales bacterium
GATATACTTGAAGACGAAAGGGTCCAATTGTTTTACTCAGCCAACAGCAACTATGAATACTTAAGTGTGTATGGCACCGCTGAAATAGTATTTGACAAAGAAAAAATACACGAAATGTGGACGAGCATGGCCAAAGCGTGGTTCCCCGAAGGTGAAGATGATCCTGCTATTTCGTTAATAAAAGTAATGCCGGAACATGGATATTATTGGGATACGAAGAATAATAAAATTGTTTCGCTTTTTAAAATTGCCAAATCTATGGTAACCGGTAAAACTGATGACGATGGAATTGAGGGAACATTGAAGGTTTAATAAATGTTTTCAAAATCTTTTTTAAAAGCAAAGTGGCTTACCCGCTTTGCTTTTTTTATGTAAATGTTCCGATGTAAAGCGTTACCAGGTCGCTATTTTCAATAAATTATATTCTTAACTTTTGTAACTTTAAGACATGGAAGTAAGAGAATCAGCACACGCATATCAGAAAGGATTTTATACCATACCCGAATTCCTGGAGATGGAAAATGCTGCAACTGAAAAGCATGAATATTATAAAGGCGAAATATTTGCTATGTCGGGGGCAGGTACGAGGCATAATATTATTTCAGTTAATTTAATTGCCTCTTTAGTAATTGCTTTAAAAGGAAAGGGCTGTCGTCCTTATGGCAGCGACATGCGAGTCCACATTCCGGAAAATACATTGTTTACTTATCCTGATGTCTCTGTAATATGCGGGGAGGTGAAAACTATTAAAGAAGATACAAATACAGTCAGCCGGCCAACAGTTATTTTTGAAATACTTTCCCCATCAACAAGCAATTATGATCGTGGCATAAAGTTCATGTTGTACCGTGCTATACCATCTTTGAAAGATTATATTCTTGTTGATTCCCAATCAGTGCATGTGGAGCACTTTGCCATCAATAAAGAAGGACTGTGGCAACTTGAGGAGTATAATAAGCTGCAGCAGGAAGTAATTATTGAAAGTTTAAAAGTGCGCCTGTCACTTAAAGAAGTGTACGAAGATGCTCAATTGTAAAGTCTACCACTTTCTGCTCCGATGCTATACTACATGTAGCCGAAACCGTTAGGTGTCTTATGTAGTCGCATCTAACTTCCTGCCAAAGCAACCACCAAATTTAAAACACCACTTTGGTAATCTTAAGCACATTCGTTGGTAAATGCAGATCAATTGGTGTGCTGCCGGTATTTACGACCACATCGCCATTGGTGAGAAAGCCACGCTCTTTAAGTATGTCTATTTCATCGGAAAAAATATCATCAAGGCTTTCTTCTTCTTCATAAAACAAAGCACGTACACCCCAACTCAGGCTCAGTTGGTTGATAAGGCTTTCTTCTTTACTAAAAATATATAAGAACGATTTTGGCCGATAACTGCTTAGCATAAAACCCGTGTAACCGCTTTGTGTCATTCCTATCAGGGCATCAGCTTTTACATCGGCTGCAAGCTTGCATGCACTATAGCATAACGCATCACTCAGGAAAGAAGGCGAGTGAGGTTGCGGTGCAAGAATATCATCGCGGTTATAATCATACGCCGACTTCTCTACTTCCATTACGATCTTACACATTGTTTCAATCACCAATACCGGGTACTGGCCGGTGGCTGTTTCACCACTTAACATCAAAGCATCTGCACCTTCGAGCACTGCGTTAGCCACATCAGTTATTTCGCTCCTGTTTGGTTTCACACGGTCTATCATGCTCTCCATCATTTGGGTGGCTACTATTACCGGCTTGGCACGGTGCATACATTTGCGGATAATTTCTTTTTGTATTAATGGCACTTTCTCAATTGGCAGCTCTACACCAAGGTCTCCGCGGGCAATCATTATTCCATCGCTTTCAATAATAATATCGCGGATGTTAGTCACCGCCTCGGGCTTTTCTATTTTTGCAATAACCTTTGCTTTGCTGTTTCTTTCTTTTAGAATATTTTTTAAGCCGATAATATCCTCTACTTGTCTTACAAATGAAAGCGCGATCCAATCAACATTTTGCGTGAGAATAAACTCAAGGTCGGCAAGATCTTTTTCCGTAAGTGCAGGTAAAGAAATTTTTGTGTCGGGCAGGTTGAGGCCTTTTTTTGACGATAGAATACCACCTACCTGTACTACAACTTCCACATCATCATTCGGAAGAACCTGGGCGACTTTTACTTCAAGTTTGCCATCATCAATCATTATAATGTTTCCCGGCACCACGTCATTATGCAAGCCTGTATAGCTTACATAAATCCTCTCCATATTTCCAACACATTTTGTGTTAGTGAAGGTGAGTTTGTCCCCCGGCTTTATCTCAAGCGCATTATTTTCTATTTCTCCTACACGCAGCTTCGGGCCTTGCAGGTCTGCAAGAATGGCTACATTATAAGGAAGGTTTTTATTTATTTTGCGAATGTTCTCAATAATGGCAGCCTTGTCTTCGTGCGAGCCGTGAGAAAAATTCAGGCGAA
>JBBPZF010000224.1:0-3503 GCA_038199105.1 Chitinophagales bacterium
AGAAAAAATGAGAAAAGTGATTTTCAAATATGTATATTTTTTTACCATTTTAAATTTTCTGAACTTTTTTGTTAGTAGCATTATTGAACCCGCGAAGGCTTAGCGTTGCGTTAGATTATTGAACCGGCGAAAGCATTCTGACTAACGTTTTTAAAATGCAATGATTATTAAGTTATTACAAAACCAACGTCTTCAGGTTTAAGTTCCAATTTAGCAATGTTTTTTTTGATTTTGTCTATCACCTTTGCCTTTCTTTTCTGGTCAAGGAATAAATATTCTGTTGGTGGAGTATAGGCTATTTTTTTAGATATCATGTTCCAGATGATAACAGCCAATTTTCGGGCGGTAGCGCTTACGGCTGCCGTTCTTCCTCTTCTGTAGGCTACACGTTTAAAAAAGTCTGACAGATGGGTGTCTTTTAAATTTCCGATTGCATTGGCCGCATTTCTCAAAGCAATTTTTAAGCGGTTGCTCCCTTTTGGTATTTTATTGCTTAATACTTTTCCACCGCTTATTTTATTATTGGGTGCGAGCCGTAGCCAACTTGCAAATTGTTTGGCTGTTTCAAATTTTTTAAATCCTTCCGGGCCTACTTCACTCATGATGGTTAAAATAGTGGCATGACTAAGGCCTTCTATTTTCATCAGGTCTACACCACCAAAATATTGGTACGAGGCCTGGTTTAAATCAATACCCTTCAAAGCATTTTTATTTAGCCGTTTATGTACTTTATCATCGGTACGAAGTTTTTTTTTACCGGGTCAGTGTTTATCTGAACTTTTAAAAAGCTGTTGATTTGCTTATCGCAATCTTCTATCTTTTTTTGAAAGAATAAATAACTTTCATATTCCTGTTTTAAACCGAACAGATAATCTTTACGGTTGTTGCCTTTCAGTGCTTTTGCAATTTCATCATAAGATTTTCTGCAGTTGCCATGTCTGTGTTGTGCCAGTTTTTGCGGGTCAAGATTGCCATTGCAAATGTCTGCAATGATGGCAAGCCCTGTAAGGCCGCAAACATCTTTTACCACTACATCCAATCTAAAGTTGAGCAGTTTAAGATACTTCTGCATTTTGTGTGTTGCTTCCACCGATAGTTGCAGCCAGTTGGTTCTTTGCCTGCAATAAGTACGCAATGTTTCAGTAGTGTCATCAGGTAAAAAACTGCCGCTGAGCAATCCAATGCTGTGCAGTTTTTGAATCCACCTTGCATCCTTTACATCTGTTTTTTTCCCTTTGATGTTTTTGGTAAACTTGCCATTGCAAAGTGTAAGATCAAAGCCTTGTTTAGCAAGTTCTACATAGAGGTTTTGCCAGTAGGTGCCCGTGCTTTCCATAGCCACCGAATTGATGTTGTGTTTTTTCAGGTGCTCACAGATAGCTGCTAAATCTTCGGCATACACACCAAATTCTTTTACCTCATCAGATCCCTGGCCTACTGCTACAAAGTGAGAGCGGCTGCCAATGTCAATACCGGCGCAATGGGTATTGATAACGTCCATTTCTAATTTTGTCATCATCATTTTTTTAAAGTGAAAAAAAATGACTCTAAGAAAATGCAGTATAGATTATAGAATATTCTGAACGGGGTTGCCGGTAAAACCGACACCACCACTGAATTCATCAACTGCCAAATTAAATTGACATTGCATTTCAACCAGAATGACGCACGGGGTTGTAAACCACCAATGTTTAACTCGGCCTTGCAGAGAGTCTGCATAAAGTTCAAACTCTCCCGTCCGTTAGCCAAAGAATTTAATTCTGTTTGAGGAATAGGGTCTTACCCTGAAATTGGTTGACCATTTTTTGTTTAAAAATATGGAAACTCTTTTTCAATTTTTAAAAGAAAGATTGCTCTTGAAAGAGCAGGGGTTTTTAAGCCCCTGCTAATCTTTCTTTCAAAAATCCTGCTTGTTCGCTGAGGTTTCCAATCGCCAGCCACGCAGGAAAAAAATCTTTAAGTATCACAACTTTGTTATTGTTGTTTATTTTGTTTGCCGTTTGCTTTTTTATACGATTTGTAGGTATGTTGCTGATATGTATGGGCAAAGTTAGGCGTCTGCATTTGTAATGAGCAATGCCTTCTTTCATTGTTGTAAACATCTACTGCTTCTTTAAGCATTTTGCCCGCAACTTCGATTGAAGGAATAGTTTTAATTAAACCAAATTCATATTTCAGAATTCCATTAATGCGTTCGGCAACCGCATTTTCATATGGGTCATATTTTTCTGTTGTGCTCAACCGCATTGCTTTGCTTTCAGCAAATTCACTATAATCCGGGCAACAATATTGTATACCGCGATCACTGTGATGAATAATGCTTTCACGACTATGCTCACAATTGCTCAGCGCCATTGTCAAAGCTTCTTTTACCATGGCTGCTTTCATGTTATCATCAAGCTTGTAGCCCATTATTTTTTTAGAATACAGGTCGGTAACCAAAGCCAGGTAAATGTATTTATCCTGCAGTTTTATATAAGTAATATCATTTACAAATGCTTGCTCAGAACCAGTGGGAGTAAAGCTTTTAATAAGGTTGGGCGACTTGTAATAAAAGTGCTTTGAATCGGTAGTGATAAAATATCTTTTGGTTCTGGGCACCAGCAAGCGATGCTGTCTTGAGAATTTTAAAAAAGCATCTCTTCCCATTTTAATGTTATTCTTTTCGAGATCATCTTTAATATCCAGATGAAGTTTTTCTGTTCCATAACGGGGCATTTTTTTGCGGATAGGGTCTACTAATTTCTTAATCGTTATTGCTTCCATTTGTTTTTTCTGATTGGTTTTAATGCGTTTGTAATAAGCCTGTTTTGATATCCCGAAACATTCGTACAGCCATTTTATTTTGTAAGGCTTTTTTTCTTTTTGGCTATCTCGTTTGCTAATGTTTCGGGCAATAACTTTTTTGAAAGTTCTTCCCCCGTAACTTTTTCAAAGTCTACAATGATGTCTTGCTGCAGGTCTTTGATGAACTCCAGTTCTTCAATGCGCTCTTTAAGTTTTTTTATTTCATCATTCTTACTCATGCCTTTTTTGATTTGCTCAAAGGAACTTAATTTTTTTATCCAGTAAGTAATAGAGCTACGGGAAATATTGTAAACCTTAGCGGCATGATTAATGGAAATAAGCCCATTTTGAATTTCGTCAATGACGGAAAGTTTGAAGTCAAAGCTGGGCTTTTGATACTGTTTTTTTCGGCAGTCTGCCTTTTTGTTGGAAGCCATAGTATTGCTAAAAATGTTTAATTTTTAGTCAACCTATTTTTAGGGTTTGTCACCAGTTGAAATGGCAGTTAACGTTACGGCTTGGCGTTGTGGCGGTATTCTGTGTTCCTTCTGCCCACAACTGAAGCCGATTAAAGATAGAAAGTTTAATGGTTTCTACTACTGTTTAATTTATAACGTCAAGCTGGAACTGCTGATAATTAGCGAATTGCTGCTGATTGCTCCAACGTCCTGCCGCCATAATGCCAAGCCGATTGTTGGCTGCTGTAGTTCTACTCC
>JBBPZF010000225.1:0-11547 GCA_038199105.1 Chitinophagales bacterium
GGCAAGATAAAGGCCAGGGCTCCATAAAATGCTCCCCATTTTGCCTTTCCGGTTAGCATCCCCGTGAAAAAAACAGATTTCTCAAGAATTTTTTGCCCTGACACCATTTGCTGCATCTTCTTTCCATAAGGAGTTTCAAGACCTGGCCCTGCTATTACCAATTTTGGAAACGATACTTTATACTCTTTAGAGTTTTCCTTCTCCATTCTATCAATCACTTTAGCATACGCTTCAATAAGTAGATCGATGCCTTTTTTTTCGTGTATCCTGCTAAGGAAAAGAATAAAGGGCTGCGCCTCCACCTGCGGGCATTTCTCAAGAAAAGCCCTATTCATTGCGGCTTCAAAAGGGGGAGGAGGCTGAATTCCGTAACCAATGTTAATTTCCTTTTTTGGATGATATGGCCGAAATGGCTCTCGTGCGAGTAACAGTTCGCCTTCACAGGTAAATAGTACACCCTGCGCTCTATTAACAACTTTACTTTCAATTAATTTCCAATAAATCCAATTTCGCAGTGCTTTCAACTTCCTTGATGGATCTTTTTGAAAATAAGGATCTAGCATGCCGTGTGGCATGATATATATCTTCGGCGATTTAGATTTTTTCTTATTAGCTGACATTTGGCTTTTAAAAAGCTTCATTGCTTTAGTAGTCGCATAGCTTGGATAGAGCCAAAGCCCGTGGATGATTATGACATCAAAACGCTGGAAATTCTTTAATAACCAAGGCATTAGCCTGGGGCTATAGCACCACGGCCCTGTGCCGGGGCCAAGGGCATGCACAGGAAAAACATCATTGCTTAAATAAGAAGAGGCAGGATCATCAAGGCAAACTACCTCATTGCTTATCCCCAGCTTTTCTAATTCCGGGATTGAGTTTCGAACACCCTGGCAGGGACCGCCGGTAGCCGGATCCATACTGGCGATAATACGAAGTACATTCAAAGGGATAAATTTAGCTATCTATTTAATACGGATTAAGTGCAAGTGCTGTTTAGAAGAACTTTAATTTCTAAACCATTTCTAAAATAGAATTGGTTTTTTTCGCAACCACGCATCTGTTGAGATTTCTAATTTGCTTTCGAATCTTTTAATGCACCAATTGTTAATCCTGCTCCAATGACACTGAAGCCAAGCACTGTTGGCTGTGCCCACTGGCCTTGCGGTACATTTAGTAAAACATAGCTTAGTAATATCCAAGGTAATAAATTCCCCTCTGTAATTTTTTTATAACTCGCAACGCCGATTACATATGATATCTGTATTCTGAAAAAGATTATTGCGAGACCCATTATCGGCCCCAATTCTCCAATTAGCCTTCCCCATTCGCCCTCAGAAATTAAATAAGTCACTTTACCCTGTAATAGCATACTTCCTACATTGGTACCCATACCTATACCATAGCCAAAAAAAGGCTGCTCAGATGAACTTTGAAGAGCACCGATCAGGCCTCCTAAATAACGATCTACCAACACACCTTGTAAGCCACCTTCTGTTTCAGATGCATTTTCAAATCTCGAAGTAAAAGCTTTTGTAGCAGTTTGGAAAGCCTTCGTGTTACTTAATAATATAAATACTACAACCATAGCCAACAAACCCATTATAATTCTTCCGAAATATTTAGAGTTTCTTGACACTGCTATTATTGTAAAAAGCAACGTAACAATTACAGTAAAAAATAATGAACGGCTTATAGATAAAGGAATTGCTATAAGCAAACCGGCTGTGGCGGTATAAAGCAAGATTTTACTTATTAGTTTTGAATTAAGTAAAAAATAAAATATAAAACATGCAGCAAGGCTAAAAAAAGCGACAGTTCCGCTTATAAAAGAAAAGGTACCCGGAGGACGAAAAAATCCAAGAGCACCGCTAAATCCCGCACCTTCTAAATCTCCCCCAACTCCTCTGTTAACCCACGCAGATTGAGGACTATAAAATTGCAGGGTAATAAGTATTGCCATAGGTACAGATAGCCATAGCAACACTTTTCCCATTTTAACTACATCTTCCTTGTTAAATACCCGCCCTATAATAAATATTAATGGAAAATGAACAAGGAATATACGTGCTCCGAATAGTGCAACTGCTAAATTTCCATGGCCTATAAAAAGTGCTGTAAAAATGCCGATCACTCCAATCGCAGAAACACCTATCAAAATAATATTTGGTGCAAGGAGCCTTCGGCGTATGGCCATAAAAATTATATAAACAGCTATTGGATCACGTACAACAAGTAATGGCGTGGATAAAAAAGGTAATACCCATTTACGTAAAGCGCCTTCAAATAAAAGCAGGAAAAAATAAACCCAGATCGCCGTTTTGATCCATTTAAGTGACTCATCTGCAATTTTACTTTTATCGTTTTGTTGAACTTTATTAGCAAATTTTTGGTTCACCGAAGTTGAGCCTGTGGTAAGTTTATACGATTTTTCTGTAAGATGGCTATTCATCGGCTAATACTGTTGTTCCAAAAATAATCTATTCAAGCTATTTATTTATTTATTCCCTTCTTTATAGCATCTGATAGCTCCTGCCCATAAATTTCCCACGGCCTTCGGGATGCTGCTTCGTAAGCTTCTTGCCCGGCTCGTTTCACCTTTTGTGGATTATAAAGAATATCTTCAATAGCATTTTTCAGATCTATTATTGAGCCTGCCTTTAATAGCCAGCCATTTTGATCGTGAGCAATTAAATCAGGGCCCGCGGTTCGCTCAGTGGTAATAACAGGCGTACCTTGAGACATTGCTTCAGAGATCACCAATCCAAAGCCCTCAAACAAAGATGGGAAAATAAGCAAATCTGCATCTCTCATCAACCGAAGAATATCATCATTTGGCAAACTTGAAAAATATCTGTGCTTTGCTAATGCAACATCTAACGCAGGGCAGTCGCTTGTAACCTTTCTGCCTACCATAGTTAATTCTACATGTAAACCTATTGCATCAACTGCAGCAAAAAGATCAGCAATACCTTTTCGTTGTGATAAGCTACCTACAAATAAAAGTTTTAATGGCCTTTTACGCACCCCATAAGTATATTCCCGAATTTTTCCTACCGGGGGAAATCCATAAGGTATTACTTCAACCGGAGCCAGCTTACCCGGAAAATCTTTAAGTGTGCTTGCAGTAAAACTGCTGGCAACAAAAATTCTATCAGCTAACATTAATTCTTCATCTTTACACGAAAGTTTCTCATCCGAATCCACCAGCCCAGGCATAGTATTTACCCATTCAGGCCATCGCTCCTTTTCATTCTCCAAAAGCTTTCTTGCAGTTCTCCAATAGCCGATAGGAAGATCATATAAGCAGGCTAAACCCAGTTGTTTTGCCTGTCTGAAAGTATATAGAGCAGAATCTTCATAACAATAGACCGCACTTAGTTTATTTGAATCCCGTTCTCTCAGGCGATGTGATACATGCTTATCAATATTTTGGTGAAGTGCATCAATATTAAAAAACCCGCTATTCGGTTTTACCAGTTTTTTTACCCCGCTTTTCAGCGCTAAAAGACGGCCCACCTCAAGCCAAGGCCAGGTGTGAAGAAACGGTTTAACTATAGGGTCAAAGCTGCGGCGCCTTATTTCTGAAAAAGGCCCAACTCCTCCTATACGGTCCAATACACTCCCGGGTATAGAAGCAATAGTTACATGAAATTCAGCCAGCATTCCCGCCTTTATTAATCCATAGGTAGCAGCTTTTACATTGGCGTTTCCCTTTAAGTGTGATAGAAGAACCTTCATATTTAATACATGGTCAATTTTATAAATTCAAAAAAAATATAAAAATCAGGCATTCATAACATTTTCTATGACCCTCAAATATTTTTGTGACACTATTTCCGGGTAATGTTTGGCAAGATGGTTATTTGCTGCACTTCGAAGACTGCCTTCCAAGACGGGGTTATTTAAAACTTTCCTTATACTTTTTACCAGCGAATTTACACTGCCACGAGTAAAAATAATACCAGCGTTTCCTACGGCATCTGTCAAGCCTCCGCCATCTGACACTATAGGTACGCAACCACACGCCATTCCTTCTAAAGCTACATTGCCAAATGGCTCTTCCCACCTGGAAGGAACCAAGAGAAATCTGTGTTTATTAAGACATGCTACTAACGCTTCCCCAGTCAGTAAACCTTCAAATTTTATATATGATTGTATGTTTAAATTGCAGGCCATTTCATGTAGAACCTGCCGTTCCGGCCCATCTCCAATTATTGTTAAACGTGTATTTGTGTTGGCATCTTTTTCGTTTTTTATTTCTTCCAAAAGTTGTGCTATCGCTTCTATGGCAATATCTGCCCCTTTATCAGATACCAATCGGCCAAGAAATACAAAGTCAATTGTTTTTTTTATTTCAGGCAAAATTCTAAAGAGCTTATGACGGTAAGGATTCCCTATAACTTTTGCATTCGGCCAGTTTCTTTGCCGCACGGCATCGCTTACTGCTATTACTTTTGAGGCTTTTTTTAAGCTCCACATTTTTCGTTTATCCTGCCAGCCAACTCTGCCGTCTATCCGGTTTATCCATGTTCTGATTGCAACTACAGAAGGCTTTTTAAAAAAAAATGAAGGCCATGAAAGCCTCATACTGGGATTATTTTCAAAAACCACATCAGCCCACAAATGTGTACGCAAGAGCTGAATTAGTGATGGGTTTCTAATAACAGCAAAAGGAAATTGTTTTTTCCCTAAATCTTTAGTCCAGGTAATTAGATGAATTTCATGCCCGGAATTATAGAAGCCATTTGCTAATATTTCAGAATTAACTTCAATACCCCCAATGTCTGGATAAAACTTGTGCGAAATAAATAATATTTTCAAAAAATTTTTTAAGAATGGATAGCAGAAAATGAATTGCCAGCAAACGAGTTTACTATTAAGACTTAATCAAAGGCTTCGTAACCTATCAAGAAACAAAATAGTTTATGTCTTGACTTTCAATGACATAAATTTATTATTCATAATTGGTAAAGCATTTCCATGTTAGTTGCATGAATTTACCTTTCATAACTTTCCTTTTTTCTTTGTTCTTTAAAAAGAACGATGCAGCATATTCCGCGAGATGCCTGAACGAAAGCATCAAAGGCCAAATTAGATATACCGAAAGAGGATGATATTGTTTAAAATACTTCAATCTTGCACGATGATAAGCCAATGTTCTCGTTTTTGACCATGTCGAGATTAATTGTTTATTATCATGAAAGACACTGCCTGTTTCAATAACTCCCATTCGCCATCCTTTCAATCTTAGCCTTTTAGCCCAGTCTATATCGCAATCAGAAAAAGGAAACTTTACAGCATCAAGTCCTCCTGAATCTTGCCATGATTTTACTTTTACTAACAGTGGGCTGGTAAAAACAATGTCTACAAAACTAAACCTGGTACCGGCAATCTTTTGCCATTTATATGGAATCGACTCTAATTGAAATTTGTGAACAATATTTTTCCCAACCAAAAAATTAAACAAAGTCGGAAAAGGCATTCCGGCACCTGCATTGGTGCCATCATATTTTTTTACGGTAAATCCGCAAGCTCCCAGCGAAGGCAACTTTTCCAATACGGCAACCGCATTTTGTAAAGGCTGTGCTGAGTCAATGCAATTATCGGTTTCGTAAAATAATAAGTAAGTAAGATCCTGAAAATTTGCAACCGCATAATTCACACCGGCATTTAAGCCCGCTGCAAAGGACGTGTCTTCTCCTTCCACAGGAATAATTAAGTCTAAGGAAACACCAGACGCCCGCACCTCTTTGCACCATGCGATTGAGCCATCAGAAGAACCTGCATCAAAAACTACAAATTTTATTTTATAGGGAAAAGACGGGGTATACCATGATTGAATAGCCTTTACAGCAGATTGCAACAGGGACAAACGGTTAAATGAATTAATAATTACAGCAATAGTCATTAAAAGGATTAAGTAATAATTAAATCAGCCAAAAATTTATCTGCTATTATTTCCAATGCGATTGAGTTACTTGCTTTAGGAGCATGATCCCGGGCTATCTTCCAGGTATTGATCTCTACTACATTTGTCAATATTACCTTTCGCAATTCCTCGTCAAAAAAACCCATATCTTCTGTCAAAAAGTTTTCCATAACGATAGGGGCCAATACCGGCAGGCCAGCTGAAATCAGGGCTGCAACGCTTCCGCTTTTGCCTAATGCGTGCCTTGGTATTGGTGTTACACCTACGCTCCCGGTTGATAAATAATCTGAAATCTCTTTATCAGACAGAAATCCTGTTGCAGTTATTTTATTTAAAAAAGGAACTTGGCTATAATAGGATTTGGCAAATGAAACCTTTTTCGAATTTCCACTTACAATAAGCAATTCCGGTTTGAATCCTTTTATATTTGCAGCCTTGCATATTGATTTGATTGCCCTGTAGAGTATATCATTACTGTCTATTTGACTAAAAAAAATTAAACGGAAAATAGATTCACTTTGTACAGCTTGGCCACCCAGGCTCTGCATTTCAATATTTGAAAATAATGGTAAGCCTTTAGCAGAAACTCCTAAACTTTTAAGCATTGATTGAAAAACGGGCAGATGTGTATGTACATTGGCCGGTTTCAAAATTTTGATAAGAGTTTTTATATGATGTTGTTGTAAAAAAGACATAATTGCCCTTTTAAAAGAAAATTTTCTAGGACGGCCCACCCATAACTCATGAAACATTATGTGCCAGTTTCTGTTTTCACCAAGCAAATTCAAATATTTAACCAACCCAAATGGTAAACCCTTGGGGTTAAATGCAAAAGGAACAAACTGAAGGCTTAATAAATCCGGATTGAATTTATCAATCCAACCTTTTACAAGTTCAATGTGGGCTTTTGAGTAATCTAAAGAAGGTAGCCGAAGTACTGGTAAATCAGCTTGCCTGGTAATTTGAACATCGATAGAAAATTCCTGAATAAACCGGTCATTAAGTGCTAATCCTACAGCCGAATGCCCCCGACTTATCAATTCTCCTGCAAAACGGCGAACATAATCTCCAACTCCATCGCGGCCAGGTTCAAGGGAACCACAAATAAAAATAAATTTCATTAGTATCATCTATTCCTTTTGCAATAAAAAAAATCTACACCAGAAACAGATTTAAAAAAAGGACCCACAATAGTTTTTGTCAAAAATTTAATTTTTTGTTTTAAGTATTTTCAAAATATTAAAAATCATTAGCATCGAAAGCTCAATAAGAGACACAATTATATTTAAGATAATTATATTTCCTAAAGAAGAAACATCCATTACCAATATTGCCAAAATGGTAGTTATGATACTTACTGAGATAAAAATTGCCGGGTTTATAACCCAGGATCTATAGGTACCTAATAAAAAGGAGGCTCCATAGAGTAAACTTAAACAACTGCTCACACTCATCAATATTAATTCCCTGTTTAATCCTGCATAATTGCTGCCCAAGACCCATAAAATCTGATCTGAAAATATCCAAACGACAAACGTAATAAAAACACATAAAACGATAAGACCAGCTTGAATTTGCAAATATCGCGAGAGAAGTAGTTTAGGCTTATCAGGCAAACGTGCAAAGCGCGGAGCTACTACACTGGCAAAAAGCATACTAAAAAAACTCATAATAACACTTAGGCGGCTCAATGCACCTATCTGTGCAACCGATGAAGTTGTTCCAAAAATGGTAATGAGCCAAATAGTAACCTGGCCCGACAAGCAATAATAGATAGCTTCCGGAAGAAGCCGCCATACCATTTTAAGAATATTCTTTTGTACGGCCGGATCTATTTTTTGCTTTAAATCCGCATAGTTAGAAGAAATCTTTTTATATTGAATATTCGTCCAAAGCTGTGGTAGGCTTACCGCCAATAAAGCGGTGATCGCAAATGGGAATGTAAAAATAGTAAGCGAAAGCATTAAAAGCCTACCTACGTTTTGCCCTACTTTTACTTTTTGCAGAGACACTACATCCTGCCTTAGCTTAGGAGATATTTCCAAAATTCCTGCCTTAATCATCATATAAAAGGTTGGAATAATGGATAATACTATAAGAAAAGAAACCAACCAACTGGCTCCATGTTTTCGTAAAAAATATAATAAAATGGCCGATGAAATTGGCAAACTAATAACGGAGAATTTTCTTCTTAGCTGTAAGCCTGTTACCATCACAGCGCCAAGTTTCTCATGTTCCATCCAAACTTTCCCCCCCTGGGACATAACTGCTGAAGCAATGCCTCCATCAGCAAGAACTATCATAGTGCCGAGCATTGTATTTGCAAGCGTATACAAGGCGTATTCGCCAGGTGGTAACAGGCGAATTACCATAATTCCACAAACAAAGCCTACAATCTGAACTATTATTTGGGTAGATACAGTAAGACTTATGAATTTACTCCATTGAGAAATTTTCCCATGATTTATATTTAGGAGGCGCTTACTGATAGTTTTTATCAAGGTTATGGACGTTAAAAAAAATGATAGAAGTGACCTTTTAATTAAATTATTACAGCTCTTTCTTTCCTCCTGCTCCAAAAATTGCTTTTAGTTTTTGCTACATAGCCGTAATACTTTCCAGAATTATTGCCATAGCCATAGTACCCTACTTTTCCGCCTCTTTTTACATCGTTAAAAATAATGCCAACGTCGTTAAGTTTATTAGAAGTGGATAACTCATTTAAAAATTCCAATTGCTTTTTTGGCGTAAAGCGTTGCCGCACCAGGAAAAGAACAGCATCTGCATATTCTCCTAATATCAAGCCATCACTTACCATCCCCACTGGAGCGGAATCAACAATAACATAATCATATTGCGATTTTAAATCTGCAAACAGTTTCGGCATCTTTTCACTTAGAAATAAATCTCTCGCATACTTTGGAGTTGTGCCTGAATGATAGATATGCAGGCTGGGTATGTGTTCATACGAATTGTAAATTTCGGAGAGATTTTTTGTTTGACCTTTGAAATAATCATTTAAACCCTTATCACTTGCGATTTTAAGCTTAGAAGTTATTGAGGGTCGGCGCAAATCAAACTCTACGAGAGCAACTTTTTTCCCCGAAATTGCCAACACTGCAGCGAGATTCATGCTTACCAGAGATTTACCTTCGCCACCAACGCTGGAGGTAACCAAAATAACCTGCTTATTTTTTTTCTCAAGCATAAAATATAAATTGGTCCTTATTATTCTGAACTCTTCGCCCATTAAGTCTCTATCCATAAGTGAAAGGCTTTCAACTTGCTTCCTGGATAAATGGCTTACTTCTCCCAAAATAGGCATATCAACTCTACTCGTAATATCTCTACGAGTCATTATTTTATCATTCAACATGTCCCTTATATATATTATTCCAAATGGGAGAATCAATCCAATAAGTAAGCTGTAGATTTTAATATTTATTCCGTTTGGAGATACTATCCCCATGCCCATAGCAGGATCTATCTGTTTGTAATTTGACACATTTGAAGAGGTGCTTGATACGGCAGCTTCTTCTCTTTTTTGCAAAAGATATAAGTATAATCCCTGTGTAATGCTTTGCTTCCTTTTAATTTCCTGCATTGCTCTTTCATTACTTGGCAACGCAGATAAAAACTGGCGGTACTGTCCGTTTTGCTGTTGCAAACTATTCTCTTTCTGTTTGAGGTTTTTATTAATATTTTGCAATGCCTCGAGAACGCTTCCTTTAACCGCACTCAACTGGTTATTGAGGTCTTTTAAAACTATTCCTCCTTCGGCTAATGAAGGAGCTTCTTTTTGCTTCCGGAGTTGTAAGTCATTATAGTTAGAAATGAGATTTGCGAGCGTTGGATCATCTAATCCTAAGGTGGAAGGCACTAATTGGCTTTGAGGAGAAGGGTTATTAAAATACCCCATAATACTTTGTGTAACTCCTTGTTTTACATTTACGTCAGCTATTTCTTTATTTATATTGTTGTTGTTTTCAAAAGATTGAGATGACTGGACATCCACATTAATCAGGCCCTTGCTACCTTGGTAGTCTTCCATTTTTCCTTCAACACCGCTTAAATCTGCCGTCACAGAACTTAATCTATCATCAATAAATCGTATTGTGTTTTGGGAGATGACATTTCTAGCGTCTATATCGTTTTGTGTATATTCTGCAGCAAGCGCATTCAAAATATCTTTACCGCGATTAACATTTTCAATTAAAATACCGATAACTATAATAGTGGTTTTTTTATCTAACAAACTAACGTCTATTTTGCCGCTTATCTCTCCTGCTGTCCAGCTTACAGGACTCCATGTCACTTTGTAGTTTGCATCTTTTGAAGGTATATCACCGTGCTTAACCAGCGAAAATGTTTTCAACCCTGATCTAAAAGGCACATTCCATTTAAAAGGCATCTTTGTAACATTGTTTTTTGATTCTCCCCCCGGGGCTATATCATCATTATCGATTACCAAGCTTCCACCTTCACCATTGATACTTAGAACCTTTGCGCTGAAGGCGGTTCCACTATCCTTTATTTCTTGGGGTATCAAACGGAATGGCGCATCCAGATATATATCTGCATCACGAACTTTACCTATATGGTAGTATGATACATTGAAGCCATTTTTGCTCACAACTTCCTGCATAAGGCTGTTCGAACTTATCAACTGAATTTCATTATCCAGGTTAGGCGCTACGGGATCGCCGGTAATAGCTGTTTCAACAAGGTCACTGGCAGAAGAGGATTTGGAATCTTTCTTAACAAATAATGAAGTAGATACTCTATATTTTGGAACAGCATATTTTAGATATAATAAAGCCGCCCCTGCGCAAATAATAAGAGATATAATGAAGAGAGGGTAGTAGGATAAATATTTTTTTACCTGCTCTTTTATAGTAAGGCCGCCATCTTTTCCGCTAAATAATTCCTGATCTTCCATTTTAGATTTTACTTGATTCTGTTAAAGTATAAATTCAACAACGCAAAAAATACAGATAATGCAGTGCCCACAGTCCGAAAAGTATTGCCCTGCTTATTTTTAGTCACTAATGATTTTAGTTTTGCATCAGTCGGGCCTACATATACGATGTCGTTAGGCTGCAACTGGTAGCCTGGAGATTGAAAGAGAGAGCCGCTGGTCAAATCCATTTGTATATACAAATTTTTTCCGTTTTCTTGCCGTATAACTGTCACGTCCTTTCGTTTGCCATCGTCAGTAAGGTCGCCGGAGGTACCTATCGCATCAAGGATAGTTACCCTATCGGTTTGGAAGCTTTTGATACCCGGGTTTTTTACTTCACCTAACATATTTACATTAAACTGTAAAGATCTTATGGAAACAGAAGGGTCTTTAATATAAGTGCTGAGTTTGCTCACTAAAACGTCTTGCAATTGTTCCCGTGTTACGCCAGCCGCTTTTACATTTCCTATTATAGGGAATGCAATGTTCCCATTTAAGTCTACAACGTATCCAACAGTACTTTGTTTCGCACTGGTAGCCGGAGTTTCACTTATACCAGAGGTGGGCATATTAAATAAAGCTGCTTCCTGCTGATTTAGTGTTTTACTAACTACCTGTATACTCAATATGTCATTTACCTGAATAATGCGCTCTTTCA
>JBBPZF010000226.1:0-3051 GCA_038199105.1 Chitinophagales bacterium
CAAAGGATATGTAAAGATCATAGCCCAGCAAATAATAAAAATTATTCTTTTCATTTGGCAAATTTCATTAAAGTTTTTCAGACAAAAAGTTACACTTATATGAATGGATAAAATGCATATAAACATAAGTTTAAGTTGATAAAAGCTAATAATAAATTTTCACTTTTCTCATTACTTATTTATTAGTTACTTTAGGACATTAGCAAGATGCCTGAAATTACAGGCTCTTAATTTTTATTCAGACCTAAATAAAGAGGATTATGACAGCAAAAAAAGGTGACATAGTGAAAGTGCATTACACAGGAAAATTAACGTCAGGTGATCAGTTTGATTCAAGCGAAGGGCGCAACCCGCTTGAGTTTAAAGTAGGGGCAGGGCAAATGATTCCCGGCTTTGACCAGGCAATACCTGGGATGAATGTTGGGGAAAAAAAGACCATAACAATTTCTCCCGCGGATGCTTATGGAGAGAAAAATAAAGAGGCGATTATTGAATTTCCAAAAACAAATATACCAGCCGATATGAAGCTCGAGCCAGGAATGAAATTGCAGTTACGCAATGAAGCCGGACAGCCTATTCCTGTGGTTGTAACAGAAGTAAAAGACGAAACAGTAATATTAGATGCCAATCACGAGCTTGCAGGGAAGGAATTGGTTTTTGACATTGAGCTGGTAGAAATAGCCCCCTAACCCCCGAAGGGGGAATATAAAAGCCTGGCCGGTGATTAGCTACCTGAAGAATAATGAATTTTTTACTTCAAGAATCCCAAAGAATTTTTACATTGGAGGAGAAATCCAAAATGATGTTCTCTTGTTCGGAGAAAGGTATTCCAAATAATGTCCCTTCCCTTCGGGAAGGGGCTGGGGATGGGCTTCTAATATTCCATTTTTCTTAAACTTGGCGCTTTAAACCATGTGGCGATCACAACAAGCAATGTCATACTTCCCCCGATAACTACAGACGGAATCGTTCCAAAAAGTTTGGCTGTTACACCACTTTCAAATTGGCCTAGTTCATTGCTGGAATTTACAAACATTGAGCTTACGCTTATCACTCTGCCCCGCATATTATCGGGAGTTTTGAGTTGAGTGATGGTGCCTCTAACTACCACGCTTATCCCATCAAGCATTCCTGAAATTAAAAGTGCAGCAAATGATAAAAAGAAAAATTTAGAGATGCCAAAGACAATGATACAAATACCGAAACCTGCAACTGCAATTAGCATCTTTTTACCATGATGCTTTTTCATAGGAAAGAGGGTAAGAATAATTACAATTATAATAGAGCCGAGGTCTGCCGCTCCGTTTAGAAAACCAAAACCTTCCGGGCCTACTTTTAAAATATCCCTTGCGTAGATTGGTATCAGCGCCACTGCACCACCAAAAAGAACAGCAAAAAGATCAAGGGAAAATGCTCCGAGTAGCTCTTTTGTTTTTAAAACAAACTGCAATCCCTCTTTTACACTTTCCCAAGTGCGTGTAGCACCTTTTACATTAGAGGCCGGCTTGGGCTTTACTTTATATAAAAAGAAAAATGAAATAATAATAAATCCGCACACCACTATTAATGTACCTGTAATTCCCAGCCCGGCTATTAGAAATCCACCAGCAGCATGGCCCGTTACTGAAGCAGATAGCCACGTGCCCTGGCTCCAGGTTGTGGCATTTTGCAGATCATTCCGTGGAACGATGTATGCGATCATAGCGCCGAATACCGGGCCCGTAAAGGATCGTATAATACCGGTACAAAAAATCACAATGTAAATACAGATGGCTATCCAATGGTTGCTTAAATGATGGGCAGTGAAACGGCTGGAAACAAAAACCAATAAGCCTACGGCTATAAAATAAAGTACAACACCCTTTAGAAGTAGTTTTCTTTTTTCACTTTGATCTATTACATGCCCGGCATAAAGTGCAAGCGACACAGCAGGAATCACCTCTGAAAGGCCAACCAAACCAATAGCAAAAGGATCGTTGGTAAGTTGGTATATCCACCATCCGACCAGTGTAGCCATCATCCTGAGACCCATGATAAAAATAAATCTGCCCTGCAAAAGATTGCGATATTCAGGTATTCGCACCGCAATAAAAGGGTCATTTCTTCCTGGAGTCATTAGGCTTATTTACGGCAGGGTTAAATATTGCTGGCTATCGTCATAATCTTTGTCAAGTGCTTCCAATACGGCATTCAAATGTTTTTCATTACCTAAAAAATCTGCAGTTGACGCATCAATAAATATCGTTTTTACGTTGTGTTGCTTTATGTATTGCGTGTAAGTTTCTTGTAATGAAAATAAGTATTCCGAAGCGATAGCCTGTTCATAAGACCTGTTACGCTTCTTTATGTTTTCCTTCAATTTAGCTACCGGCGCATGCAGGTATATCAAAATATCCGGTTGCAAAAGTTGCGGATTAATAATGTCAAATAATTTCTGGTAAAGCAAAAATTCTTCAGCAGGCAAATTTACTTTGGCAAACAAAAGGCACTTCGTAAAAAGATAGTCTGAAATAGTTATATTTTGAAACATGTCTTTAGTTCGCAGCAAATCTTTCAACTGTTTATATCTTTCGGCCATAAAAAATAGCTCAAGCGGGAAAGCATATTGTTGCTGGTTTTCATAAAACTTCGGAAGAAATGGATTATCAGCGAACTCTTCTAAAATCAATCTTGCATTCAGCCGCTTACTTAATAAATGGGCAAGTGTTGTTTTACCTGCGCCTATATTTCCTTCAATAGTTATGAAATTATACTTCATTCTTTTGTGCATCTTTTGTAAAAGGCCTGACTATATTCGATAGTTTAAGAGTTTCTTCCTACAAAATGATCTTTCAAAAATAAGAACAGATATATAAAATGCTTCAAATGATTTACGTGCGTTTTCCAGATTTGTTGATAATGCTATGAAGTATGCACCTGCTTCACTGCCAGCATATCTTTACATGTGGATAACAATTCGTGGATGCTTTTGTGAAGTATAGGATGAACAAAGCCGGGCGACAATTCATCGAGAGGTACTAATACAAAACGCCGGTTCGCAATTTCAGGATG
>JBBPZF010000227.1:0-3394 GCA_038199105.1 Chitinophagales bacterium
AATAAGATATTAATAACGCTATCCTAAGCAATTCAGCACATTTCCAAAAGAGTCCTTCGGATAAAATATTAATTAGCCCAAAAAATTAAAACTGCTGAATAAAAGAATTTTACTACACTATCTTATTCAATTCCTTTTTCACCAGCCGGGAATTAATGAACAAAGTCAGAGCAAGTAACACGGCCGCCATAAGCCACACACTCCAATTCAAAAAGACGGGAAGGTTAGCGCTGTTGACCACTGCAAGTTGTACAAAGAGATAATGGAGGATCGAAGTAAGGATGAGTGCAATTATTATAATAGAGACATACACGGGCAGCCATGTTTTCACGACACTATTTCCCAACCATTTTGGTGAGTAACCAAGCGTAAGCAATAGTTGCAGGTTGTCTTTACTTTTTGCAATCATCAATTGAAGATAAAAGGAAAACAGCATTAACGCCAAACCTATCACGAGCAATCCAAAAACAGCAAGCGCACTCACAATGTTTTGCAATATTCCTTTCACCCTTCCGAATTTAGTTTTGTCCTTGTTAAGGTGGTAACCCTGGTCTTCGAGGTAAGTAAGTAATTGAGGGTTGTTCGCGTCTTCAGTTTTAATAAAAACGCGGGAAGGGCGCACTTTCGACACACCACTAAAATGTTCATTACCCCAGTTAAGAAATGATTTTGGCACAATCACAGAATTTATTCTATCGCTCAATGCAACTATGTTCCCACTGAAATTTTGTGAGCCTCCAGGGCCATAGCAAGTGAGAATTATATTAACCGAAGAAATAGTTTTATCTGACAACTGTGGCAAGCCTTGTGCAGGCGCAAACACATTATACATTTCTAAAAAATCCGAAGAAAAAATAATGGGAACAGTAAGTTGCCCGGGTTGCCAGCTAAATGAAGGCGGCACCGTATCAATAAAATTTTTGTCAATAGTTTCTAAAAATAAATCAGTGCTGAAAGGGATGATGTTTCCCGCACTTGCAGTCACCCGGAATTGATTGGCGATCAGAGGAGAGAGGTCCTGGATGCCTGGCTGATCTTTGAGTTTCACCAAATCGGAATCGCTAAAAGTATTGTCCCTGCCCATATTTTCATTGGTAATGGTCTTTGAAATTGATATAAAATCATAACCGTTCTTTCGCGGGCTATCTTCCTTAAGCAGTTGTTGAATATTGATGAACATTTGCATAGAAACCAGCAGCAGCAATACACCAATGCCAAGCCCAATATAGCCGAACCAGCGGGAGAAAATATTTTTCCCGGTGACGAAAAGCGGAGCTATGTTTTTATATGATAAAGGCATTTTTATGTGCGATGTGCGATGTTTGATGTACGATGTAAATTTTCATTCCATCAAACTATTAAACCAATAAACGAATTAACCTAATTACCTAATAAACCAATAAACCAATAAACTAATTCCCCTCACAACATCAGCACCCTTTCTCCGTTTAAAAAATCAATCTCTTTCAAATCAGCAAACACCATGGCGGCCTTTCTTTTTTCACACTCTTCATAAATCAGTTTCATTGCTTTTGCCCTATTGACATCGTCGAGGTGGCTGAAGGGCTCATCGAGCAGCAGGAAACTGAATGGTTGCAAAAGAGAACGTATAATGGCTACCCGCTGCTGCTCACCATAGCTGCATGTTTTAGCCAGCTTATCAAGTCTGGATTCAATGCCAAGGCAGCGAGCCATTTCTTCTATCATAGTCGCCGGGTGATAAGGGTCAAGCATTCGCTTTATTTCAAGATTTTGCCTCACAGTTTGATCTGGAAATAATCTTAGATCCTGGAAGATGATACTGATCTTATTTTGCCTGAATGAAGAAAAGCTTTCCGTAGAAAGCTTTTTTATTGGAATATCATTATAGGAAATAGTTCCAGAAAAATCTTTTCTCAATCCATAAATAAAATGCATCAACGAAGTTTTGCCGCTGCCGGAAGGAGCAACAATATGAAGATGTTCGCCTTTACTTATTGAAATATTTTGGCCCCATACCTGCGATCCTTTGAGCTTTTCTTTTTCAATAAACTCCGGCACAACATCACGCAGGTGTATTTCCATCATTCTTCTCTTGTATTAAAATTTCTTCTTTATTTATTTCCCGATCGTATCAATTGGCGGTGGCATCATCAGCGAATCTGTTTGATTTCTTTGAGCTTTTTCTCTGTCCATTTTTGCCAACATTACTTTAGCCACTTCATCAAAATAATGATTCAATTGCTTAAGACTATTCGTGGATTGGTCTATAAAAGTTATTTCAGTGTTGCCAACCATTGCATCATTATCGAATTCTCCTCCTGTTGAATATACCTTATTCCAGATCTTCATGCTCGCTGCCATGATCTGCCTGGCATCATTATCTTTTACCATCGCATTGTTGTTAAGGGCGGAAAGTATTTTTTGGATATCAACAAACAATCCTATTGGATGGCCGCTTATTTTATCAGTAAAATCATACTTATTTTTTCCCCCGGAAAGATATTGGTTTACGAATGGCTGCTCGTTGCCAATGGCAAAGGTTTTATCGTTTAGATTGTAAGCGATTTTATTCTCTGCTCCGCCCATATTAGTGCCAAGTTTTTTTCCGGCATCCATCAACTTTTGAAAACTTGGTTTATCGCCAACACCTACTGAAAAAAGGTAATTAGCATCAGGACGGGAGAACACGTTAGAACTGGTATTATTTCCCTGGTCGTCTTTATAGCTGAAAGAATCAGTTTTCATTCTCAGGTCTGTCACGGCAAAAAGTAAATCGCCGTTATTTGCCTTTACAAAATCATCAATAGTAAACCCCATTTGCCCTGCATAAGTGTTTACCATTCCATCCATGCCCAGAAGATTTATAAATCCTTTGATTCCTTCCGGCTTAAAGTTCATAGCCAACACACCAACAATATTTTGTGACGGAATACTTTTGATCATGTCCGTATTTATATTTCCACCCTTATATTTTTTTAAAAAATCTGTAAACTCTTTTCCGGCATAAGCTTTCTGCTTTATGTTAACCTTTCCATTGTCAAAGTCAACGGTATAGGTGCTGATGTTGTCTTTAAAAAAGATGTCAAGCTTCAGCATGCTTAGCATTCCAAGAGAAGCGTTATTGTGCATGATCTCTTCTGTATTTATCCAGGCATGTATGTCGCCTTTTTCGGAGAGGAGGTTGGTGAATTTTTCGTTTTTACTAAGACTGCTATCTGTTTTGATGGAGAAGAGGCTTTTGCAAAATGCTGAAAGGCCTGCGATATTAGCTGTAGCAGGCGCCATGTTGGCTTGGTTATCCAATGTATCCCATGGCGAAGAGTATTTAGATGCATACGAACTACTGCTTGATACATACGCAAAGTGGTTATCGCTCCACCCAACTACTGCCTGTTCTTTAAGCGTAAGCATG
>JBBPZF010000228.1:0-2431 GCA_038199105.1 Chitinophagales bacterium
GAAAAGCAAAGAGAAGCATTGGTAAGCATTGCACATGAAGAAAGTAACCTGCCATTAGCAAGATTGAACGGTGAACTAACGCGTACAACAAGCCAGCTTAAAATGTTTGCGACACTAATTAAAGAAGGCAGTTGGGTAGAAGCAAGCATTGATACAGCAGATAATAACCGTACGCCACCGAAGCCGGATATTCGTAAAATGCTGGTGCCCGTTGGGCCGGTAATTGTATTTGGCGCAAGCAACTTTCCTTTTGCATTTTCTACCGCAGGTGGAGATACAGCAAGCGCTTTGGCTTCCGGTTCTTCGGTTGTTATAAAAGGCCATTCCGCACATGCAGGCACATCTGAACTGATGTTTACCGCAATGAAAAAAGCAATAGAAATTTCAGTGATGCCTCAATATACTATTCAGCATGTATTGGGTTCGGGCAATGTTGTTGGCAAAGCGTTGGTAATGCATCCAAACGCTAAGGGCGTTGGCTTCACCGGTTCGTTTGCAGGTGGCAAAGCCCTGGTTGAATATGCAAACCAACGGGACATTCCTGTTCCTGTTTTTGCAGAAATGAGCAGTATAAACCCGGTGGTTTTTTATCCGGATACGTTAATTAAAAATGCTGAAGGATTGGCAACAACTTATGCCGCTTCTATCACTTTAGGCGTTGGACAATTTTGTACTAATCCCGGAATTTTGCTGGGTATAAAAAGTGAGGCATTTGATAAATTTTTGTCTACTTTAGGAAAAGAAATTGTAAAAGTTTCGCCGCAGAAAATGCTGCATAGCGGCATCTGTTCATCATATAAAAAAGGACTAGCCGAAATGCTTGACCAGCAAGGATTACAGGTTATTGCACAATCTGCCAACGATGCTAATGATATGGAAGCCGTTGCGCTTGTAGCATCTGTAAATGCAAAAGATTTTTTACAGATTAAACATTTTGCAGAAGAAGTTTTTGGGCCTTATTCATTAGCGATTATTTGTGATGATAAAACCCAGTTGAAACAATGTTTGCAGAGCCTTAAAGGCCAGCTTACTTCAACTATAATGGCAACAGAAAAAGATATAGAAGACTATGCAGATGTAATAGAATTGCAGCACACACTCGCAGGAAGAATTTTATTGAACAATGCCCCAACCGGTGTGGAAGTTTGTGCCAGCATGGTTCACGGCGGCCCTTATCCTGCCACAACCGATGCACGTTTTACTTCGGTTGGTGCCACGGCAATCAAGCGTTGGGTGCGGCCTGTTGCTTTGCAGAATTTTAATGATAATATGCTGCCGGATGAATTAAAAAATAGTAATCCTTTAAACATACTGCGTTTGGTAGATAATGTTTATACGAGGGAAGCAGTGAATGGATGAGAAGCTTTTTAGAAATGAATGTTTTAATGTATTTAAACCTTCGTAGAATTTATTGTACTTAAACTGTAAACCTTATTACCTTTTTCAATTAAACATTTTGCAACTCAATAAGGTAATAAGGTTTATTCATTCTGTATTGTTTCTACTAAGGTTTAATTCAGCTCAATACAAAATATTCTATATTAATTTAAACACCCTCTAAATATTTATCTCGCCTTCGGCGAATAATAAATTTGTTACATAAGATCTGAATGAAGAAAACTTTTTTCTGTATTGATGCACACACCTGCGGCAACCCGGTAAGGCTTGTAGCCGGTGGCGGGCCTGAATTGCATGGAAATAACATGAGCGAAAAGCGGCAGCATTTTTTAAAAGAATATGATTGGATACGCAAAGGCCTGATGTTTGAGCCACGTGGCCATGATATGATGAGCGGAAGTATTTTATATGCGCCGCATAATCCTGAAAATGATGTGGCGGTTTTATTTATTGAAACAAGCGGTTGCCTGCCGATGTGCGGTCATGGTACAATCGGCACGATTACTATCGCTATTGAGGAAGGATTGATACAACCTAAAACGCCAGGCATTGTTCGCATGGAAGCCCCTGCAGGCCTTGTTTTAATAAGCTATAAGCAGGAAGGTAAAAAAGTAAAATCCGTAAAGCTCACCAACGTACCTTCATTTCTTGCTGCAGAGAATATAGAAGTGGAATGCCCGGATCTTGGTTTGCTAAAAGCGGATGTTAGTTACGGTGGAAATTTTTATGCGATAGTAGATGTGCAGGAAAATTTTAGCGGGCTTCAACATTATAATGCCGGGCAGTTATTAGCGTGGAGCCCGGTACTGCGAAAGCGTATCAATGAATCTTACCAATTTGTTCATCCCAATGATGAAACAATAAATGGCTGCTCCCACATTTTATGGACAGGGGATGTAATGGACAAAACATCAACAGCACGCAACGCGGTTTTTTATGGTGATAAAGCAATTGACCACAGCCCTTGTGGCACCGGCACTTCAGCACGCATGGCGCAATGGTATGCAAAAGGAAAATTAAAAAAGGGGGATGA
>JBBPZF010000229.1:0-2616 GCA_038199105.1 Chitinophagales bacterium
AAAATTGTCGATTTTCTTGAGTGCTTGCAGTTCATCGTATTTTTCAGATGCTATAGCAAGATATTCTTCTCTAGTCATAATAGTAAATATTGGTTCCCTAAATTTACAATATTTTCAATAGCGACAATTTGGGATGCACCCAGATGCTTCTGCGGCTATTTATGGGGCCCAGTCTGCCGGAGCTGTAATATTGGTAACAACGAAACGTGGTAAAACCGGCAAGCCCATTTTTGATTTTAATGCAAACCAGGGCTGGCAATCTCCTATAACTAAAGTAAGGTCGACCAATGCGCTTGCGTTCATAAAAGTGCTGAATGACCGATGGCTGCTGGAAGGTACACCGCCGGATTTCCCGGATGCCTTTGTGGAATCTTTTAAAAACGGTGACATGAGAGCTGAAGATTGGTGGAATGCATTGATTGGAAACCATATAAGTTTATCAAGGCTCTCACTGGACTATAGAATATGCATAATCGGTATTATTTTTTGATTTGCTTTACAATATTATAATAAAATCTTTCGGGTAAACGCATTTGCTCTGTTATGATATCAGCCCGGGCGATTAACCCATCGCGATATTGCAAAGATTTTTTGTAATTGGTTTGAAGCCCTTGAGGCAAGATCACTTTGGCTAAAAAACCGCTGTCTGTCGGCACATTTTTGATACCGGCAATTTTTCCAATTACTGAGCCATATTGTTCAGATGGATAGGCTGAAAATTTTAATAAAACTTCCTGGCCCTGTTTTACTTTACCCGAGTTATATTGAGAAATCCACATTTCGACAAAATAAGAAGTATTGGAAGGCTGTATCGAAATACAACGCCGCCTGTTTTAATTTCCTGGTTTTCCTGGAGAAAACCTGTGAATGATACAATGCCAGAGACGGGCGCTTTCAATACATATTTATATTCCCATGCTTGTATCTCGCTTTTAATTGTTTGCGAGGCTTGCAAAAAAGTACTTTGCTCTATGGCAAACTGGTTATCCAGTTCCGCTATTTCCTTTTTTTTGTCGTTCTGCTGGCTTTCATTGGAGATAATAGAAGCATTGATTTGCGGAAGTGATAACTGTTTCTGAATTAATTTACTTTTTTCGTTTCGGTATTCCATAGCCGAAATTATTTTTTCATCCACTAAAGTTTGATTCGCATCGAAAGTCTGGTTGCTCAACGAAAGATCTTGCTGGTAGAGATTCTTTTGATTGGCAGCCACTTCATGTAATTTTTGGATATTTTGCATATCAGCTAACAGCATACTTTTTTTATGAAGATAAAATCCGCTGTTTAAAAAATCCCTAAACGCTATAAATGACTGGATGAAAGTTTGATATGGCAGTTGAAGTTCGCCGAGGTTACTCAACAATTTCCTGCTTTCATATTCCGGGAAAAAGCGAAGGATTTCGCCGGACTTTTTTTGATTCATAAGATCAATAACCGAATCTACTTGTGTTGCAATTTTTGCTACTGAGGCTGCATTGGCAATGCTTTCCATGTAACCCAGAACCTGGCCGGAATCTACTTCCTGCGTTTCCTTGATAAGTAGCTTAGTTAACTTGCCCTCCGTTTTTGTGGTTACCTGCGCAGGAGGGTTTACGGAACTTAGTTTCGCTTTTGCTGTTATAATATCAGGGTATTGAATAACCAGCTAATTGCTCCGATCATCAATAATAATATAAAGAAGAATAGCGTTCCCCATCGAACAATGAACGGCGGCTTTTTTGAAATAATTTCTTCGACTTCATTTCCATGTTCAGCAAATGTATTTTGCAGCGTTACTATGTCGGCTGCTTCAATGTTGGCTATGCTGGTATTTTTTTGTGGCATTTTTAATTTGTTTTTTTTATTTTGGCTGCTAACCCGCGGCCTCCGCACAGACAGAAAGTGTCTACAACCGGCAAGACTTAGGAGAGACATCTGAATTTAAAAGAACCTTAAAAAAAACCTTCCTGATTTTATTGAAAACCATTGACTAATACATCGGCGGCTTCAAGGCACGGTATGTTTATATTTTGTGGCATTTAATTATATTTGTTGTATGAGTGTTACTGAAATAACGTTATATAATATACTTCGTAAAAAGTTTGGTGAAGACGAAACAAATTCTTTAGTAGAGTTTATTAAGGCCGAAGTAAAAGATGAGGTAGATGCAAAATCAAATATTCTGCTAACCAAGGATGACAAAATTGATTTAATTGACAGGATCAACAAATCAAAAGTTGAAACGATCATTTGGATTGTCGGCGTTGGAGTGTTGCAATTTATCTTATTCATCTTAACTAAAAAATTTATGTAGTTTATCAACTTCCCAATTCCAACTGATTTTTCACCAGTTCATAATACTTCCCCCTTTTCAAAGTGAGTTCCGCATGTGTACCTTCTTCAATAATCTCACCATTTTCCATCACCACAATTTTATCCGCATTTTTTACAGTACTTAACCTATGTGCCACCACCACCACCGTTTTGTTTTTAAAAAATTGCTGTAGATTTTCTAATATTATTTTTTCATTGTTGGCATCTAGTGAATTGGTGGCTTCATCAAAAAAAATAAATTCCGGGTTTTTATAAACTGCTCTTGCAATGGACAGCCGTTGCTTTTGGCCCCCGCTTATACCA
>JBBPZF010000230.1:0-3654 GCA_038199105.1 Chitinophagales bacterium
CATCCAAAAATATTCTTCAACGTTTCCCAAAATAATGAATATGGATTTCTGTCCATCAGTTCAGAATAGGCATATACTGTCTATTTTCCATATCTCTAGCAAATCATTTTATAAGTATTTTTACAGCTATTTTTTTATGAGCTGGTTTTCTCTTGGCTGGTAACGATGTACTGAAAATTTCTATCCTAAATGAATGCAGAAAATTTTGAAGGTTTATCAAATAGTGAAAGTGTACTAATTGTTGGCGGTGGAATTACCGGCTTATGCACTGCTTATTATCTCCAAAAAAAGGGAATTCATTCTACCGTAATTGATACTGGCGAAATTACAGACGGATGCTCCTTCGGGAATATGGGTTTCCTTTCCCCAAGTCATTTTATTCCATTAGCCTCTCCGGGCATTATTTCCGAAGGGCTTAAGCACATGCTCAGCAACAAAAGCCCTTTTTATATCAAGCCTCGTTTGAATATTAATTTCTTACAATGGGGGCTTCAGTTTTATAAGAATAGTACACAGGCTATTGTCGAAAAAAATTCACCTCATCTGAATGATCTTTTACAATTAAGCCGCCGGCTTATGAATGAAATAAAGGATGACATAGGCGATGTGTTTGATATGGAAGAAATCGGTTGCATGATGATGTGCCGCAGCCAGCAAACTTATAACCATGAATTGGAGTTGGCAGATGAGGCGGAAAAATTAGGCCTTCATGTAGTTAGGTTAAATGGCCTACAGGTGCAGGAGATGGAACCAGATGTAGAGGTAAAAGTATCCGGCGCAGTTTTATTTAAGGATGACGCACACATTGACCCCGGCAAGTTTATGCAGGCCATGAAAAATTACCTGGAGAAAAATGGCGTCACTTTTCTTTTAAATACTACGGTAAATGGATTTATAAAGAATGAAAATGCAGTTACAGGAATTATTACTGATAAAGGTGAATATAACTCAAAGAATATAGTGTTAAGTACCGGTAGTTGGCTGCCTAAAGTAGCGAAGATGTTGGGTATTAAGTTGCTTCTGGAACCGGGCAAAGGATATAGCTACACTTATGATCACGTCGAAAAAAATATTCGCTATCCGGCAATATTAGTTGATGGCCGTTGTGCCATTACACCATGGAAACATAAATTACGCATTGGTGGCACAATGGAGTTTAGCGGAATAAATAACAAGGTTTTGCTGAGCAGGATGCAGGGAATTTATGACTCGGTTAAAAGTTTTTATCCAGGCTTGCAAATACCTTTTCCTCCAAAAGATAAAATATGGACAGGGCTACGGCCTGTTACACCAGATGGGCTTCCTTATATCGGGCGAAATAAAAAGTATAAAAATGTTATTATAGCAGGCGGCCATGCTATGTTGGGCATTTCAGAAGGAGCCGGCACCGGCGAAATAGTAAGTGATCTTATTTCCGATAGAGCTCCAGTGATTGATATAACTGCCTTTAACCCGGGGAGATTTTGAGAAAATACTTTTATGGTTGTACAGGATGTCTTGTAGTCTCTCACGTCTTTGCGAGTCGCCCCAACAAAGACTTGAATTGAACACATTCTTACGGCGGCGCGGCAATCTCCTTGCAAATACTAGAGCAAGGAGATTGCCACAAAGTTTTCGAAAGTAGCTTTTAATTTCAGTGTCTATGCCCGAAAACTTTTCGCAAAGACGGACGCAGTGTGTACAATCTTTTGCAAGCTGCCTTTGGTTAATTGCTGGTACAGATTACCTAAAATATCTATTAAACCTACATATAGTAATAGCACTTTCTGCCCTCGTAACTATTCCCCCTTAATTCAATTTAACTACCCTTTGTCAATTCTTAACGATGTGCGTGTCATTTTGTCTAATAATTGTTATTGGCAAAAAGTTTGACAATGCTACCTTTGCAGCCAATTTTAAAATATGGAAAATAATAATAAGAAAGACTTTTACGAAGAAGGTGAAAATGAACCAATAGAAGCCGCTGATTTTTCGGTGAATGATTTTGAAGATGTGAAAGATGATGGCCAGGAAAATATTGATACATCTTTTGCTCCCGATGAAAAGGCAAAATTAAGCGCTGACCTTGAAGAGCAGAAAGATAAATACCTGCGCCTCGTGGCGGAGTTCGAAAATTTTAAAAGACGTAATTCAAAGGAACGGATTGAACTTATACAGACCGCCGGAAGAGAAGTGATTACTTCTTTATTGCAGACGCTTGATGACAGTGACCGTGCAGAAAAACAAATGAAGGCAACTGATGATCCTGCACAGATTAAAGAAGGTGTGCTTCTTGTATTTGATAAACTTAGAAAAACGATGAAAGCCAAAGGCCTTGAGCCTATGCAAAGTTTGCATGAAGAATTTGATGTGGAGAAGCACGAAGCGATAACAGAGATTCCTATGCAGGATAAAAAGATGATAGGTAAAGTGGTGGATGAAGTGGAGAAAGGATATTACCTAAATGGCAAACTGATTCGTTTCGCTAAAGTGGTTGTAGGCAAATAATTTCATTAAGAAATAAGATAACTTTTAAAACCCGCTAATTGCGGACGGGTTTTATTTTTCATAAAACAAATTCGCAATTCATAGTAAATAGTATGGTAAGTTCCATGGCCGCAAAAAGAGATTATTACGAAATTTTAGGAGTAAGCAAATCGTCAAGCGCAGATGAAATTAAAAAGGCTTATCGGAAGGTGGCAATGCAATTTCACCCTGATAGAAATCCCGGTGATCACACGGCAGAAGATAAATTTAAAGAAGCTGCGGAAGCTTATGAAGTGTTGAGTGATGGTGATAAAAAGGCTAAGTACGACAGGTTTGGGCACAATGCATTTAGCGGTGGACGTGGTGGCGGTTTCTCCGGTCACGACATGAATATGGAAGATATCTTCAGCCAGTTTGGGGATGTTTTTGGCGATGATGTATTTGGAAGTTTTTTCAGCGGAGGGAGAAGCAGCGGCCGTTCAGGAAGAAACAGGGGAGTAAGGGGAAGCAATCTTCGTGTAAAAATTAAAGTGAATTATGAAGAGATTGCAAAAGGCGCATCGAAAACAATAAAGGTAAAAAAATATATTTCCTGCAATACATGCGGTGGCAGCGGAGCGAAAGATAAGAACAGTACGCAGACATGCAGCACCTGTGGCGGAAACGGCCAGGTAAGGCGTGTACAAAATACTTTTCTTGGGCAAATGCAAACAGTAAACACCTGCCCGACATGCAACGGGGAAGGTTCCGTAATCACAAGCAAGTGCACCAATTGCAAAGGAGAAGGAAGGGTATATGGTGAAGAAAATATAACGCTTGATATACCCGCTGGTGTGCAGGATGGCATGCAACTAAGCATGAGCGGCAAAGGCAATGTAGGCGAACGTGGTGGCGGCCCCGGTGACCTGATAATTTTAATAGAAGAAGAAGCGCATCCACACCTTCATAGAGAAGGGCTGAATGTTGCTTTTGATTTATATATTTCTTTCCCTGATGCCGTTTTCGGTACGCAATCAGAAGTGCCTACCATTGATGGCCGGGCTAAAATAAAAATTCCTGCAGGCACACAAAGCGGTAAAATATTTCGCTTAAAAGGGAAAGGTTTTCCTTCTATAAATTCCCACGAAAAAGGTGATCAACTGATACATGTAAATGTATGGACACCGCAAAATGTAACTGACGAAGAGA
>JBBPZF010000231.1:0-5347 GCA_038199105.1 Chitinophagales bacterium
AAATCTTTTAATGAAAAATTTTATCCGCTTTACCAGGTATTAAAAACGTGGAAATTAAATGCGGTTGTTGATGGCGAATTAGCGGTGCTTAATGAAAAAGGCATGGCTGATTTCAGCGGCCTTCAATCATGGCGCAGCGAGGCTGATGGGCAACTCGCTTTTTACGTTTTCGATATTTTATGGCTCAATGGTAAAGATGTAACCAGCTTACCACTAACGGCCCGCAGGGAAATTCTTCGCTCCGTAATGCCAAATATTCCACTTATAAAAATGAGTGAGAATTTTGATGAAACAGGCAGCTCTTTTTTTGAACTCGCCGGCAAGCTTGGCCTGGAAGGCATCATCGCAAAGCGGGCCACCAGCATCTATTCTCCCGGCTTGCGTACAAGAGATTGGCTTAAAATTAAAACGCAGAATTTCCAGGAAGCTATCATTGCCGGCTACACGAAAAATGAGAATACGTCAAAGCAGTTCAGCGCTTTATTATTGGCCTGGTACAACATTAATGAACTTCAGTTTATCGGCCTGGTTGGCACTGGCTTTACGAATAAAGTACAGGCAGAAATATTAAATACATTAAAGCCGCTGATAACAAAAGAGTGCCCATTTAAAATAGTCCCCGAATATAATAAGCCTTCACGTTTTCGCCCCAATCCGCCAAAGGCAGAAGTTACCTGGGTAAGGCCGGAAATAGTATGTGAAATAAGTTATCGCGAAATCACAAAAGACGGCGCCATACGCCATCCCTCTTTTAAGGGATTAAGGCCTGATAAAAATGCGAAGGATATCTCCAGGGAGAAGCCCGTTGAAACCGACAAAATACTTCATGATCAAAATAAACTTGTGAAAGATAAAATGATTACATCGCCGGGTAAAAAGGAAAGAAAAACTTTACTGAACCCCACAGAAAAAACGCAAACAAGAAGTATTGGCGGCCACGAGCTTAAGTTCACCAACTTAAGCAAATTATACTGGCCTGCGGATAACGTATCCAAGCGGGACATGATCAATTATTATTACCAGGCTGCGCCTTTTATTTTGCCCTATCTTAAAGACAGGCCACAAACACTTAACCGTTATCCAAATGGCATTACCGGCATGGCATTTTACCAGAAAGATGTAAAAGGAAAAGTGCCGGATTGGATTCAAACATTTCCCTACCACAGCGAAGGTGATAATCGTGATAAAGAATTTTTAGTTGGCACAAACGAAGCCAGTCTTTTGTACATGGCATCGTTAGGTTGTATAGAAATGAATCCCTGGAGCAGCCGTGTTAAATCCCCGGACAAGCCTGACTGGTGCATCATTGATCTTGATCCGGATAAAAACACTTTTAAGCAGGTAGTAGATGCAGCCTGTGTTACCAAGAAAATTCTGGACGCCATTGGGGTAATATCTTTTTGTAAAACTTCCGGTTCTACAGGGTTGCACATCTATATTCCTTTTGGCGCAAAATACTCTTATGAAGATTCAAAAGAATTTGCAAGAGCCATTGCCAAAAAGATAAATGCTGAACTACCAGCTTACACAACTATAGAGCGAAAGACTGCAGATCGTGAAGGGAAAATGTATATTGATTTTTTGCAAAACCGGCCACAGGCAACCGTTGCAGCCGCATATTCGCTAAGGCCAAAACCGGGTGCCACGGTGAGTATGCCGATGCATTGGGAAGAAGTAGCAAAAGGACTACAAATAAAAGATTTCACCATACACAATTCCATTAGCCGGATGAAAGAACAGGGAGATATTTTTAAAGGCGTTTTAGGTAAGGGTATTAATTTAAAAAAAGCGTTAAAACTTTTTCAAGGCTTGTGATCTCTAACCATGTAAACGGCACCAGCCTTTCAAAAAAAACTCCTGCCTCTTAATACATAGGCAGGAGTTTCAGAAATGAATAATTAATTATTACAGTTTTTGCTAATACGAAGATTACCAAATTATTTTTCCATCGCGCAATCCATTATCATCTTCATAATTAGTTGAATCTACTTTACCGGATTTATAGGTATTTATTTCTTTATACCAAACATTTGTATAATCCATACTGTCCTTCACTGAATGGTTTTTTAACCAAACATCCATCGTAATTACTACAGAATTAAGGCTGTCTCTTGATGTAAGCCAGATGTTTACAAGAGAATCTGCATGGCTTTGGAATTTAAATCCAGAGCCAGGCCGGAAGAATCCGGCCCATTCATTTAAACTGGAAAGAAAATTATTTTGTTATGTACCCAAAGAGGCCGTTTGCTTCATCATCGGGGCCTGCAGCAAAATAGAGCCATCCCGGATTAATGGTTGTAGCAGTTGTGGGTGCAAAAGAAATACCCCACAATCCATTAATTTCCAAAGGTTTGTCATTAGATAAAAGCGGGCCAATATAGGTTCCTGATTGGTTGTAAACGTTGATCTTTCCGTCACCAAAATTACCTACTAGTATTGCATTTGATACATCAGAACCTGCGCCCCAAAAAGCAGGTGGAGCGGCTGCAACACCCCATGGTGCGTTTAATGCGCCTCCTGTAACAAAACGCCTTTCGAGACTTCCATTTGGCCTGTATATATCAACAATGCCGAGGCTATGGCCTTTTACTTCATCTCCATCTGAGCCGATTTTTGCGTACATCACGTACAGCTTGCCGCCTACGTTTTGAATATTAAAGGGCGAGTAATTGCCGGGAAGATGTGGATCGGTAAAAGACTTTTCAACTTCCATCCAATTTTTATCGTACACATCAATTTTATGGGCACTAAAATTAGCTACATACAAATAGTTTTGCCCGTCAACTGAAGCAATAGCAATACCGGTATAGCTTGCACCGGTGGGGGAATCATCAATTGTAGTAACGGCAGCCGGTCCGCCATTCCATCCTGAAATGATGCCATCATCGCCAGCAAAAATGAACTTTGCAGGATTTCCATTAGGAAGTTTAAAATCAGAAGAACTATTAAAAACCTGGCCGGTAGGATGGCCGCCCGTTGCAATATCGCCTACTGATGGAATGGTAACCGGTGGAATTACCTGGTTGCCGCCCTTATCCCAAACGGTGCTGTAGCCTGCACCTTCAGCAGATACCCAAGCCGTGCCTCCTCCACTAAAGGCAATCCCCCATCCGTTTATAAATGTAGGATCTATGCGTGCTGCCGCATATTCATCATTATTTGCTACCAGGTTTACCTGCGTAAAATCCTGGATTAATGCAATTGGTGCATTTTTTCTACAGCTGGGAATGATCGATATAGCTGCTATTAAAAATAGCCAGCCCGTTAAACCAAATCCGGTACTTTTTAGCGGGGTAATTTTTTGCATAAAATTGAGTTTAATGTTGAAGAAATAGGTTGTTAAATTATTATTCTAGGGCGTTCATTCCATTAGCATGAAAGTTTCCAAGGGCAAACAGGCGTCGTTTTTATTTTCAAAAAGGTAACAGGAAACTATCTGGAGCGATGTTTAAACCAAGCATTTATGGTAACTGATCAATAATCGTGCGGGGATGGATAAAGATTGCCTGGCTAGAGAAAAAAATTTGAAGAAATTATTTAAAAGAAATATTTGTTTTAAAATAAACGGCCTGCAGCTATTTATTTTTTATTCACGCATTCTTCATAACCACCTTAAGCATCCTAAAAACTTTTTGAAATGCTTTGAAATAAAGCCTTATCAAAGAGCCCTTAGAAATCTTGCGGAGTTACCACAATGTTGTTAAGGTAATCCCAATACAAGAAATCAGTATTAAACCCACTCTTTCATAAACACTCTATTAACCATATCGGGCAACCGGAATTTTAAAAAGAATCATTCACAATTAAACTAATCATCATGAAAAAAATTTTACTTTCAATCGTAATCATCGCAAGTTTTGCTGCTTGTAACAATACTCCGAAGGACGACACCAGGGATATACAATTATTAAGCGATCCTTCTGCTTATCAAAATAATATAAGCGCTGATACAGCCGCCTCAGTGGCCACACAACCCGTACCCGCTGCTGAAGGAAAAGCTGCTCCACAGGTAATCACGGTTACAAAACGGATAATATATATGCCTGCTAAAACTGTAAATACTGCACCCGTATCTCATTCAACAATATATACTCCTCCTGTAGCAACCGAAGTTCCTAATACTGTTCCAGCAACCACCGATAACGGGACTACGAAGGCAGGCACAGCAGGTGGAACCGAGGCGCCTGTAGCAACCACTACAGAAACTGAAAAGAAAAAAGGCTGGAGCGCTGCCGCTAAAGGTGCAGTGATAGGTGCAGGTACCGGTGCAATTGGCGGCGCTATCATCAGTAAGAAAAAAGGACTTGGCGCTATAGTGGGTGGCGTAGTAGGAGCAGCCGGAGGTTACATAATCGGTAAAGACATTGATAAAAAAAATAACAGGCTGGTAATGCAGTAAATAAATGAAAATATGAGATTGATGCTTCCCGTTCATTATACGAATGGGAGGTTTTTTTTCTTATAAGTGATCTGCCTTCTTACAATAAAATTTCTTCACATAAGTATCACCGGGATAAGCGATTTGTTAATTAAAAAACGCCTGATAAATAAAGGGGATTAACTTAAAAACAGGTAATCATGACACAATATTCACATGACTGTACTATAATGCTATAATAACCGTTATAGATAACTAATATTGAATTATTCCAAAACTTAAAACAAAAAAAATGAAGCTTAGATTAAAAAATTTGAAAAATATATCCCTTGCTTTTGCAACTATAACGGCTTTCGCCGCTTGTAACGGCAAAAATTCTGACACAAGAGATATACAACTAATGTCTGATTCCAGCGCATATACTAACGATATGTATTCTGACACAAGTAATATGGAAGTTGCAACAGAACCTGTGACTGCGAGCCCAAGACCACACAGCGTAGCGCCGGTAAAAAGGACATCAAGCAGTACAAGAACAACTACTAATACAACACCCGTAAATAACGGCACGCAAACAACAACTACTCAAACCACTACAAAGAAAAAAGGTTGGAGTTCTGCAGCAAAAGGCGCTGTGATTGGCGGCGGTGTGGGTGCCATTGGTGGAGCAATTATCAGTAAGAAAAAACCAGTGCAGGGCGCTATTATAGGCGGTGTGGCAGGAGCTGCCGGCGGATATATCATTGGTAAAGACATTGATAAGAAAAAAGGGCGCTAAATTTCCTGAAGACAATTTTTTAATAACCTTTCATTTATTCTCCATATAGATGAAAGGTTTATTTTTTAAGTAAAGAAATTTCACGGGCGTCCATATTCCTATGCTAAAGATCTCCGTCAAATCCTGGAAAAAAATTCTTCACTCCTTTGATGCTGTTTTTAATCCGTCTATATTTCAGAAATGGATAAACG
>JBBPZF010000232.1:0-5033 GCA_038199105.1 Chitinophagales bacterium
AGCCGCTATACAATTATGCATGATGTGATATATGGATATTACCGCCCTGGAATGGATAAATTGTATAATGATGAGATTGGTGCACGAAGCCAGGTGCTAAACATACTCACGTCGCTCAATTCTTTTAATGTGGAAAATTCAAATACAATGATATTACAGTTTTTCCTGCAAGGCAAAAGTGATGAACTAATAAAAATATTTTCCAAGGCAACACCGCCGGATAAAGCCAAGGCGTTAGACCTTCTGCAACGAATTGATGTTACATCTGCCACTAAGTATAAAGAAGCATTGAGGTGATGAAAACAATTTTATTTTTTTTTGTCATTTGTTTATTAATATCTTGTTCCGATAAAAATAAAGTCCCTTCAGAAATAATAGGAATTAACCAGATGACGAAAATTATGTGGGATGTGTTACGAGCCCAGGCTTTGGCAACAGAAATTTCACGCCGTGATTCTTCCGCAAACGTTGTAGCAGAAACAAAGGCACTTACACAAAAAGCCTTAGACATTCACAAAACGAGCATGGCTGAATATAATAAAAGTTATAACTGGTATTCAAAACATCCTGATATTATGCAAATAATTTTTGATAGCCTATACAATCAGAAACAGCGGCCAGATGATTTCAATCATGGACAGCACTATGAACCTTTGAAGAAAGATTCTATCCTTTAAAACCAACACAAATATGAATAAAGTTTTCCAAAATGCTGATGAGTCAATCTTCGATATAGAAAATGAAAGCACCATTATGCTTGGAGGCTTTGGCTTGTGCGGCATCCCTGAAAACTCTATAAAAGCATTAGTAAACAAAGGAGTCAGTAACCTTACCTGCATCTCGAACAACGCAGGCGTAGATGACTTTGGCATTGGATTATTACTACAACAAAAGCAGGTAAAAAAAATGATTGCATCGTATGTAGGTGAGAATGCAGAATTCGAAAGACAATTATTAAGTGGTGAACTCGAAGTGGAATTAATACCTCAGGGAACGTTAGCCACAAGGTGCATGGCTGCCGGCTATGGTTTGCCTGCAATATTTACCCCAGCAGGTGTTGGAACCGAAGTAGCCGAAGGGAAAGAAATCCGCGATTTTAATGGAAAGCAATATTTACTGGAGTATGCATTTCAATCGGATTTTGCATTAGTAAAGGCATGGAAAGGCGACACAGAAGGCAACCTCATCTTTAGAGCAACTGCCCGCAATTTTAATCCATTAATGGCTATGGCTGGAAAAATTACTATTGCAGAAGTAGAAGAATTAGTTGAGCCCGGGCAACTTGATCCTAACGAAATTCACACACCGGGAATTTATGTAGCAAGGATTTTTGAAGGAAAGAATTATGAAAAAAGGATTGAACAGAGAACAGTGAGAGAAAGTTAGCAATAAGAACTAAGAATTATGCTTGATAAAAATCAAATCGCACAGCGAATAGCACAAGAACTGAAAGATGGCTATTATGTAAACCTTGGTATTGGGATTCCCACACTTGTTGCAAACTTTATCCCCGAAGGAATAAAGGTAATCTTACAATCTGAAAACGGCTTGTTGGGCATGGGACCTTTTCCATCAGAAGGCGAGGAAGATGCTGACCTGATAAATGCGGGAAAGCAAACAATAACTACATTGCCCGGATCTTCCTTTTTTGATAGTGCTATGAGCTTTGGCATGATTCGTTCCGGTAAAGTAAATCTCACAGTTTTGGGCGCAATGGAAGTGAGTGAAAAAGGGGATATTGCTAACTGGAAGATTCCTGGTAAGATGGTGAAAGGTATGGGAGGCGCAATGGACCTAGTGGCCAGTGCAAAAAATATAATTGTAGCAATGATGCATACTAACCCGAAGGGGCACTCGAAACTATTGCAAAAATGCAGCTTACCGCTAACGGGTGTAAACTGCGTAAAGAAAATCGTTACAGAGCTTGCCGTTTTGAATATTACCGAAGGTGGATTTCAATTAATTGAAAGAGCACCGGGCGTGAGTGTTGAAGAAATAAAAAGCAAAACAGAAGGAAGATTGATTATTGATGGTGATATACCTGAAATGGTACTAACATAGAAGAATAACTATTGGTCTATTAGTGAATTTTTCATCGCAAAGAAAACAAGGCCAACAGAATTTTTTACACCAAAACGTTCCATAAGCCTGTCTTTGATGGCTTCTACAGTCCTGGCGCTAATATCCATTCTCTTGGCTATTTCCTGTGCAGTATGTTCCATACATACCAGTGTAAGCACTTCTTTTTCACGGTCGCTTATTGTAAGCTCACTATTTAGGCTTGGATTAAATTTTTGCTTTGCATAATTCTTTTTGATAAGGACACGATTTACAAAATTATTGAGGTAAAAACCGTTTTGCATCACATCAATAATACCTTGCTTAATTTCTTCCGGTTCGGTACTTTTCAGCAGATAGCCATTAGCGCCGCTGTCCATAAGGTGTCCTACGAACCGTTCATCTTCATACATGGTGAGTATAAGAATCCTGATTTTTGGGAAAAATTTATTGATGTATTTAGTAGTTTCAATACCATCTTTTACAGGCATTTTCAGGTCCATTAGGATCACGTCCGGATCTGCCTCTTCTACTCCGTCAATAAGGTCCTGGCCATTATCGGCTTCCAAAACAAATTTGATGTTAGCATATTGCCGTAATGAAAGAATAACTCCTTTTCTGAAAATTTTATGATCATCTGCAATTGCAACTTTTATGACATCCATATAAGATAAACAATTAAAAAGTAAAAGGATTGGATAAAAATTTTAAGAAGTCGTCCTGGTATTTTTTAGTTCAGTCGGGACTTCAATAGTCACTTTATAATAAGTGTGGGTGCTATCTATATCAAACGCAATACTTCCTCTCAGTACCTTAACACGGCTCTCAATATTCTTTAATCCAAGCCCCATCGATTCATAATTTAATTTTTCAAAATCAGCCTGGAGAATTCCCTTGCCATCGTGATGAATGCGAAAGTAAGAAAAATTTCCCTGCACATTCTGCGTAAGGTGAATGAAACCCGCATGGCTGTGTTTTATAATGTTTGTTACCAATTCCTGTATTATCCTGAAAACTAATAATTCTTGTTCTTCCTTAAGCCTTTCGCGGTTATCATGAAAACGTGCGCTTGCATTAATAACGCCTGAGCCATTAATCTTTTCGAATAAATCTTTAACCGCAGATTCCAAACCGAAATTCTTTAAGGTTGGAGGCATTAGACTGTGTGAAATATTTCTGATGAGTTGGATAGTATCATCAATAATTTGCTTTGCGCTAAATATTGATTGCAACTGTATTGCAGGTTCCTGGTGAATGAGATTTTCGTTAAGATAAAGCCTTGCAGTGGCAAGTAAAGGGCCGGCATCATCATGCAGGTCTGCCGCAATACGTTGTCTTTCCTCTTCCTGAAAGCGGATAGAAGCCTTGAGTAACATTTGCTGCTTTTCCTCTTCCAATTTCTGCAGCCGGTTATTGAATTTAATTACTCTTCGCTGGTGAAACACCACCACTGACACTAAAGTAATTGCCATTACAAACATGCCAATGGTACCCAAAATAAGTACGTAATGATTGCCTAAAGTATTATCAGATGTTTGTAAAAAGTACATGAATGAATTTAACCGTTACTTCAATTTACATGATTATAATCGTTCCATTCATAGTTTTTCTTAATCTCTGGCTTTACCTGACCTGGCTTCATTAGCATAGCGATAGAAAGTAATACATTTTTGAGGATATTAAAAAATGAATTGATATAGACATATTGAATTCTGAAAGCTTTATCATTTATCATTGTTGCAGTTAGTATATATAAAAAAAACGTTCCTGATAAGTATATCAGAAACGTTATAATAATCCAAAAATTGGAGGTGGAGTAAACTTGTAGATTGGTAACGCCTTTTATTTGCGTAATTAAATAATAAATGCACATAAAAATAATAAAGAGTGATTCTATGCCTATTGCAACAGAATCAAAGCCGGTCATTTTATTTATAAAGAAAAAATCAATAAAAAAGAAAATAATAAAAAAAAGCCAGAGAGGAAAAATAGCTTTTTTTGCTTTAGCAGTAGGCAAAATATAATAATAGAATAGACTAAAAAAAGAAAATTCCAAAACTGTAAATATCGAATAAAGAATAAAGGATTGTTCAGATCGTATTGTTTGAAGGTAAAATCCCACACTTTCATTTAATATAGAATATAGTATATAAAAAAAAATTACCCTTAATGGTTTTTCTTTTGTTTTTAATTTAAACAACAGAAACGCCACTAACGGTAATAAATGCGAAATGAAACTTGTATATACAATAATATTTAAAATAGCAGTTATGTTTGGTTTCAAATATAGCTATCTATTTTAAATTATTTATTAATTATTAAGAAGATAATCCTTCATATACATATTCTTCAAGATTCCACCACATCGTTCTGTCAGCAACGATAGCATCTTGCTTAACGATATCTCCTGTGTTTGTTACCACAGAGTAGCTAAGGATGTCTTTGCCTTCAGCATCTACGGCAGTGTACACGAGGTGCTCTTCGTTCATATTAGTAAGACATTTACGAAAGTTAATACCAACGCAACCTGGTTGAGACATTATTTGCTCAAGAATGTTACGACCGATGTAATAGCCAGCGGTAGCGGTAGGGTTAGCTACTTTAAAAGCATTTACTAATTCAATTCCTTCAGCAAGGCCAATGTTTTCGCCAACTTCAGTAAGGTTTTTGGTTTCTACGAGTGTGTTCTGATTCATGATTGTAAATTTTAATTGTTTGTGGTTAAATGTGTGTAATTAGACTGCTAACTTCTAAACAATGAGGTTAATAATCAACAGGTATATTTTTTTTATTAATCTAATATTTTACCAGAATTGAGTAAGGGCCGCCGTTTCAGGGGAAAGGCAGGTTTTTTTTACGATCAAAGAAAAGGTGTTTTTACTTTATAAAGTAGTATAATTACTATGATGATTATGTATATTTTCTATAGTATTTTTTCAACAAATACTTAGTATAAATACATTTAAAAAGTGGAG
>JBBPZF010000233.1:0-4983 GCA_038199105.1 Chitinophagales bacterium
CAAACGGTAAAGATTTTCCACAGCCTCCGTTCCATTCCAACGGCACTTCACAGCCAACGCTACAGGCAGATGCTCTTGATGAGATACATGTTTTCTGGCTGGCAGGCATGAGTTGCGATGGTTGTTCTATTTCTACTGTTGGCGCTACTGCCCCTTCCGCAGAGTCACTTATGCTGGGCAATATGCCTGGCGTTCCTAAAATAGTTTTACATCACCCCGTCTTGTCTGTGGAGGCCGGCGAAGAATTTATGGCACCCTTTCATGCTGCTTCCAGGGGCGAATTGGGTAAACAATTCGTAGTGATTTATGAAGGCTCCATAGCAGACGAAAGACTTAACGATGAGAACGGTGGATACTGGGCAGGCCTTGGCACCCGCATGGTGGATGGAGAGCCACAGCCTTTTCCGACGGCAGATATGCTGGCTTTGATGTCGAAATATGCAGCAGCCGTTATTGCTATAGGTACCTGTGCTACCTGGGGTGGTGTTCCAGCGGCAGCAGGCAATGTTACCGGGTCAATGGGGTTAATGGATTTCTTAAAAGAGGATTACAGGAGCACCTTTGGTTTGCCGGTAGTTAATATCCCCGGCTGTGCTCCCGTTGGCGATAACTTTACAGAAACAGTTGTGGCGGTTTTGTTATTCCTGCAGGGAGTTGGGCCGCTGCCGGAATTTGACCACCTGGGAAGGCCTGCCTGGCTTTTCACAGATACCGTTCACCAGCAATGCACGCGAGGCGGCTTTTACGAAGAAGGCCTTTTTGCAGAGCACTATGGCGACAAGCAATGCCTTGTAGAAATTGGTTGCTGGGGGCCGGTGGTACAATGTAATATTAATAAAAGGGGAGCTTTGAACCATGTGGGTGGGTGTATGAATGTTGGTGCTCCATGCATCGGTTGCACCATGCCTGGCTTCCCCGATAACTTTGCACCCTTTTATACAAAGCCCCCTGGTACAATAGTATCTTCCACCACTTCAAAAACCACCGGTTTTTTTATCAGGAACCTGAGAAGATTTTCTATGATGTATGGTAACAGATCCACTCGCTGGCTTAAGGATGGTCATGTACCTACCGGCTGGGGCCGGGTAGATGACATAAGTACATTACAAAAAGTAGGGCACTATTTTTATGAGAAGATCCAGTTTTACGGAAGAATAAAACCTGGCTCTTTGGAATCAAATAAGAAACATTTTTTAGAAGCAACAGAAGACGTAAAAATTCCCGCCGAATATGAATGATGCAACATATTATGACGAGTTTTATAAATGGCTGATCATATTTGGAGCCATAGTAGTGGCAGCCGCAATCTTATTAGTTTTAATAATTGTGGCTGCGAAACGAATTTTGAAACTGGCAACCGCGGCCCTGGGCATCGTAGTAAGAATTAAAGAAAATACCATGAGCATTTGGGAACTACAAAACACTAATCACAAAGCAGGCGACATTTTGAATGATGCCGATTCTATACTTGCCAATGCCGGAGCTGTGGCCACCGCATTGGTTGAAACTGAAAATTGAATACAATGGAAAATGTTAGTGAAGATGCGCTTACAAAAGTTTGGATAATCTCTCTGGTGCTGGGGCTTGTTGTTACCATCATAGTGGCTGTTCTGCTTATCCTTATCAGAAATACGGCAACAAAAATTTTGGGCGGTGTGCAAAAGATTTGGATTGAAGGCAAACTGGTGGCCAACAATACCATACAAATACCGATCTACCTGTCGGTGACTAACGGGGTGGTTGCTAAAATATATGACACTGCAGTAAAAATTATTGGCGGGGCTGCGGCTATCGAGCAACATGCAGCCGGCTGCCCCGGTTGCCCGGCATGTGTACTGAATCATAAAAAAGAGAAATAGCATGTTTACACTATTAATGATATTAACTGTTTTGCTTGTATTAGTTTTTGTTTTTGCCCTTATTTTCCTGGTCACAAAAATTCACGGGCTGCTTGCCAGGATTGGTGGCTTGGGTGAAAGTTTTCTTGCTAAATTAAGATTGGGGCTCCGGGCGATTGAAACGGAAACAGGCCACCTGCCCGTAGAGGTAACGCGACTAAACGAAACGCTGACAAAAACAGGGGCAGGATTAAAAGTTGTGAATAAGCACTTAGAAGGCACCATAGAGGCCGCATTAAATCAAAAAAATATGTAGTTATGCCAGGCATTGTTTATACATTATGGATCATCACGCTGGTTGTAGCACTGGTGTTATTTCCTTTCATAGTCCGGTTACTACATAAAACATACCTGGCGGCTAAAAACATTGAATATTATTTGCGGGAAATGAAAGAAGCCGGGTTAGGCATTGCAGGAAACACAGAACACATCACTGCACTCAACAGTACTATCGAAGTGGCAACAGATATATTAGGCAGTGCAGGAAAAATAAACAGTAACGCCGAAACAATAAAAGTCACCTTAGCCGGCAGGGCTGCAAAATTTAATTAATATGGGAGATTATTTATTCATAGCCACGCTCATTGTTGTAGCACTTGTTGTGCTGGTGTTGGTAGTGTACCTTACAGCAGTAATCATTTATTTGTTTCGCGCAGCAGGCCATTTGAAAGCACTGGCCGGCGGATTGCAAAAAATAGAAAATGATACCGCGCCATTAGCTGGCAAGCTCACCACTATCAATGGTGCATTGGATCAGCTGCATGGAGGCTTGTCATCAGTAAATTCACATCTTGCGGCTATTGCAGGCGTTTTAAAATTGTAAATAAAAAATTATGTGTTTTAAAAATCTTCCGATAGAATTTGATGAAAATGGCGTTGCTACTTTAAAGGAAGGAGTGAATAATCCTTATTCTTATGAAGTTGTTGATCTTGGTAAACACGAGGATAAGCTTAAAGAGCTTTTAGGTAAAAACGGACATTTAAAAAATGTAGATTATGATCCGGTAACTCGTATTGCAGGTGCACTTGCATTTCACAGTGTTGTAGATCTTGAAAATAAAAAAGTGATCTCTTCCAATTCAGTGGCGACTTTATTCCGAGGATATGAAATTATTTTAAAAGGAAGAAGCCCGCTCGATGCAGCTTATATCAGCAGCCGGGCATGTGGTGTTTGTGGCGGTGTACACTCAACCGTTTCTGCTCTTGCAATTGAAATGGCATTGGATATAAAGCCTCCACCACTGGCAATCGTTATGCGCAATATTTTATTGGCTGTTGAATATTTGTACGATCATCCATTGCATTTGTTTCTTCTTTCAGGTCCTGATTATTCAGAGCAATTAACCAGCGAAACAAATCCTGAAATTGTAGAAAAAGCAAAAATAACTCCTGCAAAAAACAAAGCGGTTCATGGCTATGAAAAGATGATTGACATCATGCATGACCTTAATCCGCTTACGGGTAAATTGTATATCGAAGCGTTGGAGATGACACGTGTTGCACGGGAAGCTTATGTATTGATCGGTGGAAAGTATCCGCATCCCCAATCGGTAGTTCCCGGCGGACTTTCAGTTACAATGAATATTACAGTACTGAATGAATTATATCAGCGCCTAATTAAATTTTTTGATTACGGACAAAAAGTAGTTGGGCTATGGGATGATGTTTTCGATTTCTTTTTGGAGTACAATCCAGATTATGCCAAAGTTGGTAGCCGGCCTGCAACTATGATAGAAACCGGCGTTTGGGATCATCCCGATTATTATGATGCAACATTTAAAAATTGTGATACCTGGGGCAATGCACGTTGGTCAACACCAGGCGTTTTAATAGATGGAGAATTAGTAACTACAAATCTGAAACAGATAAATGCAGGTCTTGAAGAATTTGTAGAACATTCCTACTATGAAAAATGGGAAGGGCAGCGATATAAAACAGATATGGAAGGAACTCCGCTGAGCCCAAATCATCCATGGAATAAAGAAACGATTGCAAAGCCGGGCAAGCAAAGCTGGCGCGACAGATACACCTGGGATACCTGCCCTACATGGGATCGCAATTCAGTAGAAGCAGGCGCTTATGCCCGTTTGTATATTACTGCAAAAGCTAACAAAGTTGTTTCCAGAAGGTTTGTAGAGCCTACCGGTCACAGCATGATCCTGCACATGCCTAAACATAATTTGCCTGCTGCAGAAATGGAATGGCATATTCCTAAAGACTGGAATGCTTTTGAACGCAACAGGGCAAGAGCATTTTGTATTCCTTATTCTGCAATGGTTGCATTGGATAATTGGTACATGGCACAGGATTATTTACGCAAAGGTGAGGTAAGCATGAGTACCCCTTTTACCATTCCAAAAAAAGGCACCCAGATTGGTGTTGGATTTTGGGGAGCAGGTCGTGGTTTTTTAACGCATCATCTTATCATTGATGACGGCGCCATTTCCAACTATCAAATTCTCACACCTTCCACAATGAATGCTTCTCCTAATACTCCCTGGGGAACTCCCGGCCCTTATGAAGAAGCGGTATTAAATACACCCATTCTTGAGAATGTTGATACAGGCAACCCTGATAAAAAATTTAAAGGCATCGACATTTTACGGGCAATCCGCAGCTTTGACCCCTGTATGCCTTGCACTACGCATATACAAGTTGAAAACAGCGATTACATGGTGACGAGGGAGGTGACTACTTGTGCTTGTGGGTTGGAATAAAAAGACCCGCATTTTTAATACATGAAAAAAGTTTTCATCGGCACCGTCGGTTATCACAATCTTTGCAACCATTCTATTGGCTCAGCGTTATTGCCGCAGCTACAGCAAATGAAATGGGTTGATGGTGTTGAGCTTGATGAATTAAACTGGGGACCAATTGCCGTTGTGCAAAAGTTTCAATCATTACCCGCACAATATGATCGTGTTATTCTTCTTTCTGCGATTGAAAGACCCGGAAGAAAAATCGGCGATATAACCATTTATAAATGGGAAGGTAAATTACCTGGTGAAGAGTTGATACAACGATGTATCGGTGATGCAGTAACCGGTGTTATCTCTGTAGAAAATTTATTGATCATCGGTGAGTA
>JBBPZF010000234.1:0-2930 GCA_038199105.1 Chitinophagales bacterium
AAAGAAAATGCACCGTCTTCAGTAGCATCTGCAATGGCTTCTGCAACGGCTTTGGTTCCATGAGAAAAATTTTCAAATTCAAAAACTCCGGCCGGGCCATTCCATAAAATTGTTTTCGAATTTTTTATTTTTTCGAAATTTTCTTCTGATAGTATAAACACATTATCTGAAAGAATTCGCGATGCTATAAATCGTAATTTGCTTTTTAAATATCCGGAAGCATTAGTTTGGATTTTTATAATAGAATACCCAGGCTGCTTTCCTAAAGTACTATCATGTAAAGAATACTTATTTATTAAAGTATCAATACTTATCTGTGAGAACCCAGGAAGGCCGCAAAAAAATAAAAAATATATAATAACAGTTTTCTTAACGGCTAGCTTCAATATAGTCAGGATAGTGTGCAAAAATAATTTTAACTCTATTTTAAAGTTTGAATAAAAATAAGAATAGATTTGGTAGAATTATTTTAAACATTAAACTAAACCTCATGAAAAAATTACCTGGCTTTATCCTGGCATCTTTTTGTTTAAGTCTTTTTTTTATATCCTGTAAAAAAGATGGGTCTATTGCGAAACAAGATGTTCCGGATTCAATTCTGCAACAAATTGCAGCAAAAGGATTCAGTACTGAAAACGTAAAAAAAGTTGACAATGGTTATCTCGTAGAAGGCGATATTGTACTGACCACAGAAAATTTATCAGAAACAAGTACCTCACCAAACCTTCTAATCGCTAATGATGAACAGTACCGAACTACCAATCTTGTAACAAGTTTACCAAGAACTATCACTGTTTCTGTAAGTGGCACATTAACGGGCATTACTGTTTGGTCAAATGCAACGAACAATATGATTGCACGGTACAATGCTTTAGGTTTGCGTGTAACATTCCAGCGTGTTTCTTCTGGAGGAAATGTTGATATAGTTGGCTTTAACCAAGGTCCTTCCGGCGGCTATATCACTCTGGGTTCTTCAGGATTTCCAACGTCAAGTGGCAATCCTTATAACCAGATCCAAATGAATACTAATTCACAGGCATACGGAACTAATCCGAACGAATTTTATATCACATCAGTTTTGCAACACGAAATGGGCCACTGTATTGGTTTCCGGCATACTGATTATTTTAATCGTGCGCTAAGTTGCGGAGGCCGCAAATCTAATGAGCGTGCAGGATCGACCGGAGCGGTACTTATTCCGGGAACTCCTTCAGGATTTGACTCAGAATCATTTATGCTTGCATGTTCTGCCGGTACTGACCGTACTTTTAACCCAAATGATATCGTAGCTCTTAATTATTTGTATTAATATTTCGACGCTAACGTATATGAAAAAGGCCGGTAAATTTAAATATTACCGGCTTTTTGCTACCTGTTGTTTCGTATTTCTCAATGTAGCTTTCTTAGCGCATTTTTTAGTAGCTCAAGCATTTCTGAAATTTCTTCTTTTTTACAGGTTCCGACACTAAGCCTGTACCAGTCTGAACTCTTTGCTGCGCCGAATGTATAAAAAGGAACAATTGCTAATTTGGCTTCGTTTAGAATATAAGAAGTTACATCTGCCTGTGTTGCAAGCAAGTTGTTTTCTATAGTTGTTTTACCGGTTAAATTTATTTGTATAGTCAGGTAAATAGCCGCTTGGGGTGCACATGCATCCACCGGAAACCCTTTGGATTTTAGTTGTTGAAATCCTTCATAAATTAATTGCAGCCTTTCTTCAAGTTCTTTTTTAAAATGAACAAAATATTTATCAACGGTTTCTGTTTGCAATAAAAATTTAGCAGTAGCATGTTGCTCTGCCATTGGGCTCCAGGCACCCACATGGCTGTTTATTGCACGCATCTTGGCCAGTATATGTTGCGGCCCCAGCGCCCAGCCTACACGCACACCCGTTGCTGCAAAGGCTTTGCTAATGCCATCAATAAAAACAGTATAGTCTCTCATTTCCGGACGTAAGGTTACAGGATTATAATGTTTTGAATCTCCATAAGTAAGCGTCCAGTACATCTGATCGTACATTACATAAAGCTTTTTTTCTTCACCGGTTCGTCGCATATTTTCTTCAAGTACGAGGTCGCAAATAGCTTCAAGCTCTTCCTTTTTAAAAATAGTTCCTGTCGGGTTTAGCGGTGAGCATAATGCTATGAGAACGGCATCCTTAATGTGCGGCTCTATATCAGCCGCTGTAGGCATAAAATTGGTTTCGGCAGTGGTTTCAATCACCTGGTGATTGCCTTCTGTAAAATGAACATAATGATTATTATTCCAACTGGGCACGGAGTAAATTACCTTATCATCTTTATCAACTATCGCCCTGTATAGCGCATAAATTAAAGGGCGTCCGCCGGCAGCTACCAATATTTCATTCGTGGCAAATTCCAGCTCTTCTCTTTCTTTTATAAATGCACTGATAGATTCGCGAAGAGCAAGAATTCCTTCCGCGGGGGGGTAGGTGGTATTGCCTTTTTTATAAGATTCAATAATTTCCTGTTCAAGTTTTTCGGGTATAGGAAAAATGGAAGAATCAAAATCGCCGATGGTAAAGTTGTAAATTTTTTCCCCGGCTTTTATTTTTTCTTTTATATCAGCGCCAAGGCGAACTATCTCACTTCCAATGAGCGTTTCGGCAAGCTGGCTTAATTTTCCAAACGCTTTTTTTTTGGTATTGTGAATATTATCGGGCACGTTTATACAAAGGTTTAGATGAAATATACTTTAAAATTTTCCTACAATCGAAGGTAAAAATTTTAATAGGAGAAACTGAATTAATTAAAAGCATTTTCCTGTATAACAGATGAAGACGGTATTCAAATTTTTATATCTTGAAATTCGGTTGCTGGTGCAAGAGATATTTCATGAAGATTTTATAATCTCATTTTTTATTTTAGAACTTGCTGATTGAAATAAAGATTAACTTCCATTTCACGAAA
>JBBPZF010000235.1:0-2801 GCA_038199105.1 Chitinophagales bacterium
ATTTTTTGTGACGGGCTGGAAGACTTCGCAATTTTAATAGATTAAAAAGTATATAGTGAAAGAAAATCTTCTATTCGTTGTGATAGGAATTTTAATTGAAATGATTTTGTGAAAATTTTCGTCGGGTAGTTCAATCTCTTTTTCTGTATGTCCCTTTGATGTGGTAATAAAAGATCTCAGGAAAATTCAACCGAAAAAAATACCCGGTTGAAGTCCCAACGATAGACATATCATTTAATTTCCTAATTTTATAAATTACATTATGGCTACAATCAATACAGTAATAATAAGCATAGGTTATGACAAAATTGACCAAACATAATAGTTTCAGGAGTTTGAAACAAAGCAGGAAGTCAAATGCAACGCCAGGCACTGACAGGTTTACACAATTACCGGAGTTGAAACTTTTTTTAAATCTGTTACGCCAGAAATTGATAAAAACTTCTAAGATAAAAAAATGATAAACTATCGGTGGATAAAAGTATAACGGAAAGTATTCTTGCGGTTTGTACAGCCCTCAACAAACACAATGTGGAATATTTAATTATTGGCGGAACTGCTGTGGCATTACATGGATATTTTCGTTGGTCTTACGATCAGGCAGGAGTACATGCTGAAAAGTACGATCTCGATATTTGGTATAATCCCACTTATAATAATTATTTCAAACTTCTTGATACCCTGGAACAGTTAGGGCAAGATGTTTCAGAATTTAGAGAAGAGCAATCCCCAAAACCAGAGAGTTCATTTTTTAGATTCGAAATGGAAAGATTTACCCTTGACTTTTTGCCTAAATTAAAAGGGCTATTAAAATTTAGATCATCCTTTAATAAAAAAGAAATTGTAAACTTTAGCGGAACAGATATTTTAGTTATCAGCTTTGATGACCTAATTAAAGATAAAGAGGCAGATGCAAGGCAAAAAGATTTGATTGATATTAAGCAGTTGTTGGCAAAAAGAAAATAATGCGAATTCCTGTATGCCAGAAGCACTAACATCTTACATTGGGGTAGCTGCGATGCATTTTACCGCATCTTCAATTTATTGTTTGGACAAATAAAAATGGCGGCTGGCAACAAGTGCCAACAAGATTTTTAACTTCAAGGGTGTTAAATATTTGAGGCCTATGAGAAGGTATCGTAATCCTTAAATACTATTTCGCACGATTGATTTACTACAAATATCCGATTGCCTTTAAAAATTCTTCTTTCTTTCTCCTGGAAACGTCCACATAATTTCCATTTTGTAATTCAATTTGTCCGCCGTCTCCTTTTATATATCGCTTGATATAATTTAAATTAATGAGGTGTGAATGATGAACCCTGAAAAAAATATCAGCCGGTAAAAGTTCCTCAAAATCTTTCAGTGTTTTGCTTGCAACAAGCTTTGAGCCGCTAACGAAATACAACGTTGTATAATTACTGTTAGCTTCCAGATGTACTATGTCTTTTATTTCAAAAAACAACAAGCCATCGAGAGTAGAAATAGCAATTTTATTGAAGACATTTTTTCCATAAAAATTTTGATCCAGTAACTCCAGTTTCTTTTCTGTATGAGCATGTTGGTAGGTGCTAATTTTCGAAATAGCCAATTTTAATTCTTCAATGTCAACGGGCTTAAGCAGGTAGTCAAAAGCCGCGTACTTAATGGCTTTTATCGCATACTGGTCGTAAGCTGTGGTGAAAATAAGGTGGAAGTTTTTTTCAGGAAGCCGGTGCAGCATTTCGAAGCCATCCATCCGCGGCATTTCAATATCGAGAAATACAATATCAGGCTTTGTTTTTTCTATAAGCTTTATCCCTGCTTTACCATTTTCAGCTTCGCCAACGGTACGCACTTCCTTGCAATAATCATGAAGCTTTTGCGTAAGTGCCATTCTGCCCTTTGCTTCATCGTCTATAATAATTGCTTTTAGCATTTAATCAATTTTTAATAAAACAGACACCTTTGTGCCGGCAGGTTTTCCAAAAGCAAACAAGTCGGTTATATAAACAGAAGATTGTTCTTCATTGTTAAAAAGCTTTACTCTTTCAGTACTCATATCAATGCCATACGAAATTTTATTTTTTGGAAGCTGCTTTGCTTTATTATTTCTGCCCACACCATTATCTTCTACTACATATTTCAAATGGCCATTTTGCCTGTTAACTGAGATAGACAGTTTTCCTTTGTTATCATGCCGGTAACGCAGCCCATGTAAAATTGCATTTTCAACAAAAGGCTGTATGATCAGCGGCGGCACTTTATAATCATCTTGTAACAATTCATCCGCCGCCTGTATCTCTGCGACAAATTTATCTTCATGCCGAAACTGTTCCAGCTCTATGTATAATTTTAATGTCTCTAAATCGGTGGAGAGGCTCACCGTATTTTGTTTGGAACTATCGAGAATACCGCGAATGAGCTTTGCGAATTTATTCAGGTACACCGTGGCGTTATATTTATCGTTGCTCTGTATCAATGCATCAATACTATTAATGCAGTTAAAAATAAAATGTGGGTTCATTTGGCTGCGAAGCGCTTCCAGCCTGGCTTTTGAAAGCTGCTCATTCATGCTGTACATTTCTATCTTCGTCTTGAGCAATGACTGTTCAGCTTCGATAGATTTTATTTTATTGGCAACAAGCGTTGCAATTGTATTCAATATCTGCTGGTGTCGCCTGGTAAAAAAATTCTTTGTATGATGCTCACTATCTATTACTCCAATAAGTTCCTTGTTATAAATTACAGGTACGGCAATTTCACTCAGCCTCGTCATTTCATCTACACGATAGCGGCTGTCCTTTGAAGTATCAGGTATC
>JBBPZF010000236.1:0-5934 GCA_038199105.1 Chitinophagales bacterium
AGGAGCTTAGAAATGACACAGGGGTTTATGATTCAAGCGAACTCAATAAGTTGCCTGATAAATGAAAGTAGGAATCGTAATTATTATTCGTCTACTACCCATTTTTCAGAAAACTCATTTCATAAAATAAAAAAGAAAAGTTTAAAAACACAGATTCATGAAAAAGAAATTATTGGTTATCCCCTTTTTAATAATGATGGTTGCGTCGGCACATGCGCAACTTCCGCCGGTGTTTTCAAAGGAGAGAGCTTACGAGGCGGACTCCACGGCTACGATTCGCCGTTATCTTTCCCCGGTAAAAATTTTATGGAAAACAGAAAATGCAGACACGAATATTGTTAATGAAAAACGATTGTTGCTAAAGGGAAACGGACAGGCTGATTTATCAAATAATAATATGTGTATCCTAAAAAGCACGACTGACGTGCATCCTGCGCTTTTGTTGGATTTTGGAAAAGAATTACAGGGCGGCTTACAGATTGTAACAGGCATGTTTAAAAGCGGCAAACCCGTTGCACTTCGCATCCGCTTTGGCGAATCTGCAAGTGAAGCAATGAGTGATGTGGAACCGGTTCATAATGCAACCAACGACCATGCTATGCGGGATATGATTGTGAAAGTTCCGTGGCTGGGCAAACTTGAAATTGGCAACACCGGTTTTCGTTTCGTAAGAATAGATTTGGTGGATGACAATACCGAATTTGAACTGAAAGAAGCGCGGGCCATATTTAACTTTCGCGATATCCCCTACCTTGGTTCTTTTCATTGCAGTGACACGTTGCTGAACAAAATATGGCTTACTGGTGCTTACACAGTTCACCTTAATATGCAGGATTATTTATGGGATGGCATCAAACGCGACCGCCTCGTTTGGATCGGTGATATGCATCCTGAAACATCAACCATCGCGGCCGTTTTCGGTTACAACGATGTGGTTCCCAAAAGCCTTGATCTGGCCCGCGATATTACGCCGCTTCCCCAATATATGAATAGAATGGTTTCGTATTCTATGTGGTGGATCATCATTCAGCACGATTGGTATATGCATACCGGCAACCTGGAATATTTAAAACAACAAAAAAGATATCTCACAGGATTATTAAATCAGCTACTCACAAAAATAGATACCAACAACAGCGAAACCCTCGATGGCGGCGGACGCTTTCTCGACTGGCCCACTTCAGAAAACAAGGAGGCGATACATGCCGGCCTCCAGGCGATGTTAGTGATGACGTTGAGAGCTGGCGGGGAATTATGCAAAGCATTGAATGACTCACAAACTGCTGCCGCATGTGAACAAGGAGTTGCACGATTGAAAAAAAATGTACCCGAAGCCAATGGCGTAAAGCAGGCAGCGGCAATGCTCGCAATGGCAGGATTGATGCCTCCTGAAAAGGCGGACAAGGAAGTGATATCTGTAGGCGGTGTAAAAGATTTTTCTACTTTTTTCGGTTATTATATGCTACAGGCAAAAGCTATGGCCGGCGATTACCAGGGTTCTCTGGATGCCATCAGGCAATATTGGGGCGCCATGCTCAACCTGGGCGCTACCACTTTTTGGGAAGATTTTAATATGGACTGGCTACCCGATGCCTCACGGATTGATGAGCTTATTCCCACGGGCAAAAAAGATATTCATTGTTCTTATGGCGCTTACTGTTACAAAGGTTTCAGATTAAGTCTTTGCCATGGCTGGGCTTCCGGCCCCACACCCTGGCTTACAGAACATGTGTTGGGCATCAAGGTACAAGCGCCGGGATGCAAAGTGATAAAAATAGAGCCGCACCTGGGTGATTTGAAATTTGCAGAAGGTACTTTTCCAACACCTTATGGAATTGTAAAAGTGAAGCATATCAAACTGGCTAATGGAAAAATTAAATCAGAGATTTCGGCACCGAAAGAAGTGAAAATAATCAGGGACTAAAATGTTTTATTATCTCTTTTTCACAGGTGAGAACAGGGTAGATGAAAATCGAATTATCAATAGATTACAAATTGATATGAAGAATAATGTTTTTTGCCTGCCTGCGGTAGGTTGATTTGTTTTCTGTATTGCAATATCCATTCGTGGAATTTGCCGGATTTGTTTACGATTACTTTATACGATTAAGTACAATGAGAATAAAATTGGAAATATCGCATCAAGATGAAGTTTTTGGTTACATAAAACATGATAAACTTTGGTGATTAAAAATTGAAAACCTTAGTAGAGACCGATAAAAATCGATAAGCTCACCTTATTACCTTATTACCTTATTTCAACCGAGTTATATTGGAAGACCAGAATAAGGTTCAAAAAATTATATGATTTTCTACTACGGTTATAAAGCAAGTAACCGAAATCAGCGCTTGGTTAATTTAATAATTTTATAAAAAAGAAAAGATGATTCAAAAAAAATTACTGCCGGTTATTATAAATATTTCACTGCTACTCCTTTTTACATTTAATGCCTCTGCACAAAAAAATATAAATAGCTCTTCCCAGATTATTCCAATGAGTAAGATAGCTTCGGGTTTTGCAACACCACCAGATTCAATGCAGCTCAGTGTTTACTGGTATTGGATATCAGATAATATATCCAGAGAAGGGGTGATAAAAGACCTGCACGCTATGAAGAAAGTGGGCATCAACCGCGCATTTATTGGCAACATTGGATTAGATGAAGTGCCTTACGGCAAGGTGAAAATTTTTTCTGATGAATGGTGGGATATTATTCATGCAGCTTTAAAAACAGCGACTGAATTAAATATTGAAATCGGTATTTTCAATAGTCCCGGATGGAGCCAATCCGGCGGGCCATGGATAAAACCCAGCGAGGCCATGCGCTATCTTGCTTCTTCGCGAATCCAAATAACAGGCCCTCAACAATTGAATACAAAATTAGAACAACCTGCAAAAGATTTCCAGGATGTCCGTGTGATCGCCTTTCCTGCGCCAAAAGATTTTCAAAAAAGTATCAGGGATTTTAATCCAACCATTTCTTCTTCGCCCGTAATTCCTGATATTAAAAATTGTATGGATGGAGATACTTCCACAGAAATGATCATTCCTTCTAAAACTGATTTTACTTTAAATTTTGAAACTACCGAAGCTTTTACTGCAAGGAGTATCACATTCTATCCTGCTCACAGAAAAATGAAATTAGAAGGTGAAATACAGGCAAATGAAAATGGAAATTTTAAAACTATAAAATCGTTTACGGTTGACCGTAGTAATGATGCTTTGAATGTGGGTTTTGATCCTTATGCGCCTGCTGCTATTTCGATTCCGGCAACGTCTTCAACCCAGTTCCGTATTGTTTTTACAAATGTAGTTCCTGACAGCAGCGGGTTAAGGGAAATTAATATTTCTTCCTCACCACGCATAGAAGATTATGCAGAAAAAACATTGTCCAAAATGTTCCCTACGCCGTTTCCGTATTGGGGATCTTATGAATGGCCTGTGCAGCCTGAATTTAAAGATAAAGACCTTGTTATTGATCCATCATCTGTAATTGATATTTCCAAAAATATGACTGCTGACGGCCAGTTGGAGTGGAATGTACCCAATGGCAATTGGATCATTATGCGAACGGGAATGACGCCAACAGGAGTGCATAACAGCCCGGCATCACCCGAAGGAACCGGACTCGAAGTAGATAAGATGAGCAAGAAGCATGTGGCAGCGCACTTTGATGCGTTCCTCGGTAAGATCATGGAAAGGATTCCTGCAGACGATCGTAAAACATGGAAGGTTACTGTTGAGGATAGTTATGAAACCGGCGGCCAAAACTGGACCGACGGCATGATTGAAAAATTTAAAAAACAATTTGGATATAGTCCTCTTCCTTATTTGCCGGTGATGAACGGTTTGGTGGTGGGCAGCGAAGCAATGTCTGACCGCTTCTTATGGGATTTAAGAAGGTTTGTTGCAAATGAAGTGGCGTATCAGTATGTGGCGGGTCTGCGTGAGGTAAGCCATCAGCATGGTTTACATACATGGCTTGAAAACTACGGCCATTGGGGGTTTCCAAGTACGTTTCTCATGTATGGTGGCCAGTCAGATGAAGTGGCAGGAGAGTTTTGGAGCGAAGGCGATTTAGGAAATATTGAAAACCGGGCGGCATCTTCGGCGGCGCATATTTATGGAAAGAGAAAAGTTTCTGCTGAATCATTTACAGCAGGCGGAAAAGCTTTTGCCCGCTATCCGGCAGTGATGAAGCAAAGAGGTGATCGCTTTTTTACCGAAGGAATTAATAACACATTGTTGCATTTATTTATCGAACAGCCTTATGATAAAGCACCAGGTGTGAACGCGCCGTTCGGAAACGAATTCAACAGATTAAATACCTGGTTCGATGACCTGGATTTATTTATACAATATATTAAACGTTGCAACTTCATGTTGCAGCAGGGAACTTACATTGCGGACGTTGCTTATTTCATTGGCGAAGATGCACCAAAGATGACAGGCACGCGTGATCCGGAACTTCCAAAAGGGTATTCTTTCGATTACATGAACGCTGAAGTAATTGAAAAAAGAATGCATGTGAAAGATGGAAGATTAACGCTTCCGGATGGGATGAATTATGGCATTTTAGTTTTACCTAAATTAAAAACCATGCGCCCCGAAGTACTCAAAAAAATAATGCAACTGGTGGAAGATGGCGCCGTGGTTTTAGGCCCAAAACCTGAGCGCTCGCCAAGCCTTGAAAATTATCCCGATGCCGATAAAGAAGTTAAAAAATTAGCCGCAGAACTTTGGGGAAACATTGATGGAACAAATGTAAAGGTTCATCATTATGGGAAAGGAATAGTAGTAGATGGAATGACTATGCAGGAAGCTTTGAACCTGGCTAACGTGTTACCCGATTATAAAACAAATGAAAATGATTCAACTCTTTTTATTCATAGAAAATTAAATGACGGCGATATTTATTTTATTTCAAATCAAACTGAAAAAACGATTTCAATAAATCCAAAATTTAGAGTAAAAGGTAAAGTGCCGGAGCTTTGGAACGCAATTGATGGCTCCATGCGTACCCTTCCGGCATACAGCTTTGACGAAGAAGGAACTTTAGTTCCCCTGAAACTTGAGCCTTTACAAAGTGAATGTATTGTATTTAGAAAAATGGGCACAGATGCGGCTTCAAAAAAAGTTATTGATAAATCTCTTTCAAAAATTGTTGCTTCTAATTATCCTGATCCGGTACAAATCCAAGATCTCAACAATGACTGGCTCGTACAATTTGACAATACAATGCGTGGACCAAAGAGCCCTGTAATTTTTCATGATCTTACAGACTGGGCAAAAAATGAAAATGACAGTATTAAATATTATTCAGGGACGGCAGTTTATACTAAAATAATCCAGGTTCCAAAATTGAAAAGCGCAGAAAAAATATTTCTTGACCTGGGAAATTTAATAACTATGGCAAAAGTAAAAGTGAATGGCATTTATGTGGGCGGAGCATGGACGCCACCATACCAGGTGGACATTACCAACGCTTTAAAATCCGGAAAAAATACGCTTGAAATAAGCGTAGTTAATAACTGGATGAACCGGCTGATTGGTGATTTAAATTTACCTGAAGCGCAGCGCAAAACGTGGGTTAGCATCAATCCATACAAAACGGATAGTCCTTTGCAGTCATCTGGTTTGTTCGGCCCGGTTGTTTTGAAAGTGATAAAATATTAAGTCATTTACATTTACAGTGAACAAAAAATATTGAGGGTTTTATTTTGGAAAACCTGTTGAGTTTACCACAACTTCAGCGCGCATGCAAATTTTATAATCTTAAAAAAAAAGTAAAAAAAAATGTTTTATAGTTACAAAAAATATAGCAATTTATATTTATGCTACAGAATAATAAGTCCTATTGTTTGCTGACGCCTTGTTTTTTTCTTAATTATCTCCCGGGGTTTCGCTCAATCTGCACACAAAGCAATCACATC
>JBBPZF010000237.1:0-3487 GCA_038199105.1 Chitinophagales bacterium
AAACTAAGTACTTTGCTTAGCATAGTACATAATTATACATGGAAGGTTAAAAAAGTTTGTGAACGGTCGAAGAAATTTGGGATGGGACGAAATAGTTAGAGAAAAAGTTACAGTAATTTACAGGGGAAATTAAGAAGCAATAAAACAAAACGATGGGAGGAAGGACAGAACCATACGTTCAAAAACTAAAGGTTAACGAATGGAATAGGCTGGCCAAATATTTATTCGATAGTTTCCAAAACAGGACGCTTTCTTCTTGAAGTAAATACTATTATGCCTGTCAAACCGGCGATAACTAATGCCGATGAAATTAATTCAGCTTGTGTAGGATGCAGACCGAAAATCGAATAAGTAGAGTTCACGCGAATAGTTTCTACTAAAAACCTTTCTATGCCATTCATAATTAAATAAATTGAAAACATCACCCCCGGTATTTTTATTCTCTTTCTTATCAGCCATAATATAAGAAAGAAAATGCCGCAAGTTATCGTCTCGTAAAAAGGCGTTGGGAACACGGGTTGCGGCAGCACCCTGCAATACTTTCCTTCACAATCCGGTAGTAAAATGCCATCTTCATTTACATTATGCGGATATGTATACGCAAACATCCACGTTGGCAAAAATGATGGGCCACGGAAGCTTTTATGAGGAACTTTTTCAAGAGATTCCTCATGCCTGTCGGTTACAAAAGTGGAGCTTCCCGTAGGATCTGTTACCGAGCCGTTCAAAAAGTATGTAGAATTTTGAGTAAGCTTTGCTTTAAACTCATCTGAAGTAGCCGGCATCGCATGCCCCGGCATGTCGCTGATATATGCACTATTGAAAATACCCCAATCTCCATCTCCAGCTACCTGGCAGCCGATGCGGCCGATGGCATAAGCAATCATCATAGCAGGTGCTATCGCATCTGTAAGATGTAAAAGGCTAATGCCTTTTTTTCTGGCATAAATGCAAATAGCAACTCCTGCGCAAATAAGGCCTCCATAAAATGTAAGCCCGCTCGGCGAAAGCAGGTTACCCAGGGGATTTTGAATAAACCTGTCCCAGTTTTCAAGATTATCAAAAAGCTTGGCTCCAAGTATTCCAAATATTAAAGCAAAAATAACTATGTCCCCCACCCTGTCATGCGGCCATATTCTTACGATTCGTTTCTCAGGCTTTGCAAGTTTATGTTTATTTTTTTCCTGGTATTTTAAAAACATAAGCAACGCTGCCACTGCTATTCCGCCGATTATATTTCCATTAGAGGAGAAAATATATTCCTGCAGGTCTACGCCCTGCGAACGGCTGGCAACGAAAACACCAATAATTTTATAACCAAAAATAAACCCTATCACTCCGTTGATAAACAAGTCAAACAATGAAACCGGCTTGCCTACAACAATAGTTTCTTCCCTTGGCTGCAAAAGACCTTGCTTTTCCTTACGCTTTAGCTCAAGTGTAAAAAAATAAGCGGCTGCTACAAATGAAAGGGCAACGAATATCCCGAACGTATAAAATATTTTGAAAGCATTGATTTTCCAACCAAACCAATCGTTAATAGCATAATATAAATTGGGATACATAGAAGCTCTTTATTGGCAAATAAACAATTTATTGTTTACTTAAAGTGCGCTGCTAAATTTGCCGTTTCTTTTACCTGGATAATTTAGCAGCAATAAATATTTAAAACAAAAGCCCCCTAAGGCGATGCCTTTAATTGAAAACGCGCAAAACCGAAGCAACTGAAATATTTAATATCGCTATTTGCTTTTTTTAAAATTACCTCTTAGCAATATTCTTCAAAAGCTGCTGATAGATTGTTTGCAATCATTTGAGCAGATCTGCCTTCAATACTATGTCTTTCAATAAAATGAACAAGTTTGCCATCTTTAAATAGAGCAATAGAAGGAGATGATGGAGGATACGGCAATAAATGTTCGCGTACTTTATTTACCGCTTCTGTATCAAAGCCCGCAAAGGCAGTGGTTAAATGATCTGGTTTTTTTTCACTTTGAGCTACTGCCATTAAAACACCCGGACGTGCTGTGCCTGCAGAACATCCACACACTGAGTTGATTACCAATAATGTTGTACCTTCTTCATTTACCGCTTTATCTACGGCTTCATCTGTTATTAACTCATTGAAACCATTAGCTGTTAACTCCCGCTTCATTGGTATTACTATTTGTTCTGGATACATTTTTATATTTTTTTAGATTGCAAATTTACGGTACTTACCTCTTATTATAGCATTGAATTTTTAGTGATTTTTGCAATTATGTCATTAAGAATTTAATAATCAGCCAGAATGGCTTACAATGTTCAAATTACTTCTGTTGGTATTTAATTTGATCAGTTAAAGTAAATTTTTAAAAAAATAAATTATAAAATATGACACTCGTAAAATTAAATCAACCCGGATCAAGGTCTTTAAATTCCTTCCTAGACAGCTTTTTGAATGAAGTTCCTTCTGCACTAAATGGTAATTTAAACTTTCCCGCTGTGAACATCAATGAAAATAAAGATGAATACCAGCTTGAATTCAATGCGCCAGGAAGAAATAAAGAAGATTTCAAAATTACCGTCGACAAAAATATTCTTACCGTTTCTTTTGAGAAAAAAGAAGAAAAGAAAGATGAGAACAAAAAAGAAATCAAAAAAGAATTTACACTGCAGTCTTTTAAAAGGTCATTCACATTAGATGAAAAAGTTGCCGCAGATAACATTGCCGCAAAATATGAAAATGGAATCCTTTACCTCAACCTTCCTAAAAAAGAAGAAGTGAAAATTCAACCTAAAGAAATAGCGATTAGCTAATTTTTGCAGAAACAGTTTATAAACCTCTCAGTGATGGGAGGTTTTTTATTTATACCCCAATATCTTAAGCATGCTTTGCGCGGTTTGCTCTTTAGCATATACCCAATCTATCAGCTTGCCGTTTTTATCTTTGTCAACGATTATATGTTTGGGAGAAGGAATCATGCAATGTTTAATTCCGCCATAGCCACTTATCTGGTCCTGGTAAGCTCCGGTATGGAAGAAGCCTAAATATAAAGGCTCGCCATTACCCACTTTTGGTAAAAAAACTTCATTGATATGCTCTTCGGAATCATAATAGTCATGGCTGTCACAGGTTATTCCACCAAGCGTCACTCGTTGATACTCTTCATTCCATTTGTTGATGGGAAGCAATAAAAACTTCTCTCCTATTCCCCATGTATCCGGTAGAGTGGTAATAAAAGATGAATCAATCATGTACCAGGTCTCGCGGTCGTTTTGTTTTTTCTCGCCTATTACACTATAAATATGCGCCATACTTTCTCCCACTGTATAGCTGCCAAATTCTGTAAAAATATTGGGCATCGGCACCTTTGTTCTTTTGCAGGCTACTTTTATATTCCGTACGATTTCTTTTATCATAAACTGGTAATCATATTCAAAACACAAAGAATGTTTTATGGGAAAACCACCACAAATATTTATTGAGTCAAGTTCCGGGCAAATT
>JBBPZF010000238.1:0-2073 GCA_038199105.1 Chitinophagales bacterium
CTGGATAACCGGCTTCTGGCTCATAAGCATCCTTTTTCTTATAATGGCTATTGTACCATCATTCGCAATTGCTGACCTGGGAATAAGAGGAAAGTTCAGCACCGGCCTTTTAAATTTCTATAGCACAAATACCGTAGGTATCATCGGAACAACGTTTGGTATATGGTTCATCAACCTGTTTATTCCGGCTGTACTTGGCAGCATTTTTATTTTAGGTATAAAAATTTTTAAAGATTAATCTGATATAGTTTGAAAACACTTACTACGATTTTAATTTTGCTTTTTGCATTTACCACCCAGGCGGGAGATGAGTTCTGTGGCGTTCGCAATAAGGCTTTTAATGCAGGGGAAGAAGTTACGATGAGAGTTTACTACACTACTTTAGGAATGTATGTAGCAGCCGGCGAGGCGAAATTTACTACAGCTTTGGAAAAGTTCAATGGCAAAATAGTATACCACTGCATCGGCACCGGCACGTCTTATACTTTCTTCGATAACTTTTATAAAGTGAGGGATAAGTACGAAACTTATATAGATACGGGAACAATGTTACCTGTAAAATTTGTAAGAAACGTAGATGAAGGCGGCTATAAGATTTATAATAATGTCACCTTTAATCATAATACAGGTACAGCGGTAAGCACTAATGGCGTTTTTAAAATAAGCTCATGTATACAAGATGTAATAAGCGCTACCTACTACGCAAGAAACATAGACTTCAGTAAATATAAGCCCGGAGATAAAATTCCCTTCGATATGTTTTTGGATGATGAAGTTTATCATCTTTATTTAAAGTACGAAGGCAAAGAAACTATCAAAACAAAATATGGAAAGTTCCGCGCTATAAAATTTAAGCCACTACTTATAAAAGGAACCATTTTTGAAGGCGGGGAAAAAATGAATGTATGGGTAAGCGATGACGCAAACCATTTGTTGCTAAGGGCAGAAAGCCCGATATCAGTGGGTAGTATAAAGGTGGATATGATGGGCTATAGAAATTTGAGATACCCGCTCAGCTCTTTGGTGAGCTTTAGGTAAAAAAAGCCCATCCCCTTCCCGAAGGGAAGGGAACTAACTTATTAGCGATTCTTAAAAATCAACATATTCAACACTGCCTTTAGATTAGTTGATCAGTATTGTTTCCCCCTCCGGGGGATAGGGGCTAAATATCACTTAATAAAAACGTCTCATTACTTCGTACACCCTTCTCCGTTAGCTGCAGGTTGCAACATTCAATTAGCGGATCATGCTCAAAAAAAAGTATGTAATCATTTTTTTGCGCTTCATCAAGAAATGACTTTTTCTCCTGCAATGTTTCGAGCGGACGCGTATCATAAGCCATTATATATGGTATAGGAATATGCGCAGCGGATGGAAGCAGATCAGCCATATAAACAATCGTTTTGCCTTTATAATTTATCTGCGGCAGCATCATGGATTCTGTATGTCCGCTTACAAAACGAATCGTAAAATCTTTTGTAAAATCAAGCCCCTCCTGTGTTTTAATAAATTTTAATTGCCCGCTTTCCTTTATAGGTAAGATATTTTCTTTTAAGAAACTTGCCTTCTCCCGGTCATTGGGATTAGTAGCCCAATCCCAATGTTTTTCATTATTCCAATAAGTTGCATTTTTAAATGCAGGTAAAAGTTTGTCGCCCGATTTTTCAATAGAGCCTCCACAGTGATCGAAATGCAAATGTGTTAAAAAAACATCCGTGATCTCATCTTTTGTAAAACCAATTTTTGCCAGTGATTTTTCAAGTGTATCATCGCCATTTAAATAATAATGGCCAAAGAATTTTTCATCCTGCTTATCGCCCATTCCATTATCAATAAGTATTAAGCGGTTTCCATCTTCGATTAAAAGACAGCGCATGGCCCAGTTGCAAAGATTTTTTTCATCAGGCGGGTTTAATTTTTGCCACATGCTTTTTGGAACAACGCCAAACATTGCGCCGCCATCAAGCTTAAAATAGCCGGCATTTATTGAGTAAAGTTTCATGCGGCAATATAAGAAATATCTCTTTTCTGCTTGTGCAAAGCAGCCATGAGCCCAAATAAACCGATAGTAAA
>JBBPZF010000239.1:0-2363 GCA_038199105.1 Chitinophagales bacterium
CAGACCAATCTGTGTTGCCAATCATGTATTCAAACACGGCCATTTTAGTGAATTGAGGGATATTAGTCTTTTCCATCAAAACCATTTTTTTATTTAAAAGAGTAGTCTTATTTCTTTCAGCAACTTGCATTTCATCTTCTAATAAAAAGCAATAATGCGTTTCATTTTTTCGCTGGTGTAAAGAGTCTTCAAACTCAACTTGTACCAGGCGTGCCCTGAAGCTTTTTTCTGAAATAAGATTATAAAGTTTGTAAACAAGGTATTCCCTTATTACGTATTCATCACCCTGGCACGGCACAACAAGCTTAAGCTTATTCTGATTTTTAAAGACAGAATTTTTAAGTTTGTCTTTTGCAGGAAAATTCAACATTATTGGTGGCCACTTACAGTTCTCTTTCAACCTGCGAAAATTCCCTCTCGCTTTCGCTTTGATTTGAATAGAAACAATGCTGCTGTCATTTCCCTGGTACTGGAGCAATAAAGGGTGATTAACCATATTTTTATTCCTGTCAGTGAATAATTCGTTAAGCCTGCCGGTAAGCTTAATGTGCACTATATCATCAGTATCAAAAAGCCTGCTATTTGGCTCCGGTACTTTTTTCTCTTCGACGGAAGGTTGTACAGGCTGACTTTGCGCATATATTTTAAATGAAAAAAATATAACGCAGTTAAGTAAAATGAAGAGTTTACAAAATCTGTAAAGCATATTCATTGAAGATTGAACTACAAAGTTATTTTTTAATAGCTCAAAAAGAAATATTAAGGGCAACTTTTGTTGTCACATCTTTTTTTGCAGAGCTCAATACATAAGAAGTTATTTCTTTCTCAAAATTCTTTTTCGATGTTTACATCCCCAATTAACTAATTCCTCAATTACCTTTTCCAATGTTTGCCCATAAGAAGTAAGCTTATACTCCACTGTAACAGGCTTGGTATCCATAACATGCCGGCTAACCAACTCGTTCATCTCAAGTTCCTTCAATTCCTTCGATAGCATTTTGCCCGTAATTGCGCCGATATCACGCTGCAATTCTTTAAAGCGCTTTTTATTTTCATTTAAAGAACACATAATTGTAATCTTCCATTTACCATTCAATATGTCCATGGCATCGCCAAGGGCCAACATTTCTTTGGAGTGAAATTTTTTCTTATCCGGCATTTTTAATTTTTGATGGTTTCCAAAAGGAAACCGATTTATAAAGGTAACCCGGTTACAAATATATACCAATATTGTATCTTTGCAATTCAAAATAAGCAAGATTAATATTTAAATATTTAGAAATGAAAAATGTAAAACAAATTGAAAAAATTTTTAACCGGCCTGCCGCTCCCGGAATGGTGGGAGATGGCTTTAGGGTATATAATTATTTTCCGAATGGTTATCCCCTACGTAAAAACCTGAGCCCTTTCCTCATGCTTGATTTTAATCCCGCTTTTGACTTCGGTGTGTCCGACCAGCCGCGAGGCGTTGATGTTCATCCGCACAAAGGTTTTGAAACAGTTACTATTGCTTACAAAGGAAGTGTAGAACATTATGACAGTTCTGGCAATAGTGGAATAATTAATCCCGGCGATGTACAATGGATGACAGCAGGTGCAGGAATACTGCATAAAGAATTTCATGAAAAAGAATTTTCCAAAAAAGGCGGCCCTTTTGAAATGATACAGCTTTGGGTCAACCTTCCGAAAAAAGATAAACTAGCAACTCCGAAATACCAGGCGCTTGTTGCATCAGGCATAAATAAAGTAACGCTGCTGGGTAATGGTGGCACAGTAAGCGTGATAGCAGGAAATTTCAACAATATAAAGGGATCTGCTTCTACATTTACAAACATAAATCTTTTTGATATTCGTCTCAATAAGGAAGGAGAAATGATAACAGATATTCCAGCTTCGCACAACGCCGCCATTTTGGTGGTAGAGGGAAGTATAGAGGTTAACGGTAAAAAAGCGGGCACGCACGATTTTATTTTGTTTAAAAACGAAGGCGAAAATATTAGTATAAGAGCAAATGAAAATAGTGTTTTATTATTGCTGAGCGGCGAGCCAATTAATGAACCTATTGCGCAATACGGGCCTTTTGTAATGAACACACAACAAGAGTTACAGGAAACATTTAAAGAGTACCAGGAAGGAAAGTTTGGAGTATTGAATTAATAAAATATGGCGAATGAAACAGGAGTATGTAATTGTAAATAACGAAAAGAATATGCAATTTGAGATTCACGAAGATGATGCTATCGCATTTCTTGAATATCGTTTTCATAAAAAAGATATTGCATTAATGCATACAGAAGTGCCTGCCAATATGGAGGGCCGCGGCGTTGCAACTGCACTGACAAAATATGCTTTTGAGTATGCAA
>JBBPZF010000240.1:0-2257 GCA_038199105.1 Chitinophagales bacterium
GTTATACCGGGTATGATGGGTATGGAAGCAGGCCAAAGTGCATTTGGAGATACCTATGCATGGTTCAGAAATCTTATCGCCAATTCAGTAAAAAATATTTTAAAAGATTCATCAGTTGTTGATTCGGTAACTGCTGAATTATTACATAAAGAACTTAATGAGAAATTCATCACCCAACTTTCTAAGGAAGCGGCAAAGCTTTCGTTGAATGAAAATGATGAACTTGCTATTGACTGGCTTAACGGAAGAAGAACACCAGATGCAAGTCAAATGCTCAAGGCTTGTGTTATGAATTTAAATTTAGGTACAGATGCTCCCCGTATTTTTAAAGCATTGGTGGAGGCAACATGCTTTGGTGCAAAAGCTATTGTTGACAGGTTTAATAATGAAGGTGTACCTGTAAAGGGTTTGATTGGCTTAGGCGGCGTTGCAAAAAAATCTCCTTACGTAATGCAGGTAATGGCCGACGTTATTTGCATGCCTATAAGGATTCATAAATCAGAACAAACATGCGCTATCGGCGCTGCTATGTTTGCGGCAACAGCTGTAGGTATCTATAATAAAGTAGAGGATGCTATGGCAGCAATGGGACAAGGATTTGATGATGAATTTTATCCCGTAAAAGAAAATAGTGCATTATATGCAAAGCGGTATAATCAATATAATTCACTGGGAAAATTTATTGAACAATGAGTAAGTATGATGAAATAATGGACCTCGCTTACAAAGCCAATATGCAATTGCCTGAATTAGGCCTTGTCCTTTTTACATTTGGTAATGTAAGCGCTGCAGATAGAAATGAAAATGTATTCGCGATAAAGCCAAGCGGTGTTCCTTATGAAGAGCTTACTCCGTCTAAAATGGTGATCGTTGATTTTGATGGAAAAACGGTTGAAGGAGATTTACGGCCTTCATCTGATACAAAGACTCATGCAGTACTTTATAAGCACTGGAGTAACATTAACGGTATAGCACACACGCATTCAACTTATGCAACCGCATGGGCCCAGGCACAAAGTGATATTCCTATTTTTGGAACAACACATGCCGATCACAACACGGTGGATATTCCCTGTGCGCCGCCAATGGACGATGAAATGATAAAGGGAGATTATGAATTTCAAACCGGTTTCCAGATGATGAATTGTTTTAAAGAAAAAGGGTTAAGCTATGAAGAAGTGGAAATGATATTGGTAGGAAATCATGCACCATTTACGTGGGGTACGTCAGCCGCAAAAGCGGTTTACAATAGTGCCGTGCTTGAGAGCATTGCTAAGATGGCTTATCTCACGCAATCCATTAATGCCAACGCATTGCGGTTAAAAGATGCTTTAATAAAAAAGCATTATGAACGCAAACACGGTACTGATAGTTATTATGGTCAATAATAAAATAAATAATTGAATAAAGGTTGTGTGTATTATTAATTGAATTCAGCATTTTTTGTTTTTTGAGACCTTGGTAGTTTAGAAAATAAATATAAGTGCTAACCTTATTACCTTATTCTCAAATAAAAAAATATAAAGAAAGCGGAATGGGCTTCGTGGTAAAGGCGAAATGATGATGTGATCCCCCGAAAAAATAAAGGATATAGACCTTGTGTCTAACGAATAAAATTTTATATAGTTAATTTTTATCAGCACAAAATTTATACAATGAATGATTTAAAAAAATTAGAAGTTTGGTTTTTAACAGGCAGCCAGCACTTATATGGTGAAGAAACATTGACATTGGTTGGAGAACATTCGCAGGCCATAGTGAAATCATTCAATGATGTTGAAAGTATCCCCGTAAAAATTGTATATAAGCCAACTGTAAAAACGACTGAAGAAATTTATGCAGTTTGCCAGGAGGCAAATGTTTCACAAAATTGCATCGGCATTATTGCGTGGATGCATACATTTTCCCCTGCTAAAATGTGGATTGGCGGATTGAAGATTTTGCGTAAACCATTATTGCATCTTCATACACAATTCAACCGCGATATTCCCTGGAATGAAATTGATATGGATTTTATGAATCTGAATCAAAGCGCCCATGGGGATAGGGAATTTGGTTTTATAATGTCGCGTATGAAGCTCGAAAGAAAAGTAGTCGTTGGGCATTGGCAGGATGAAAAAACAATAGAAAAAATAAATGTATGGTGCCGTACATGTGCGGCATGGAATGATTGGCAGGGCGCAAAGTTTGTGCGTTTTGGTGACAACATGCGGTTCGTTGCAGTGACAGAAGGTGATAAAGTAGAAGCTGAAATAAA
>JBBPZF010000241.1:0-2214 GCA_038199105.1 Chitinophagales bacterium
TAGGGCGGCAAAAATAGAATTATTCAGGTAAAATAAAAATTCAATTTTTTCCATTAATTTCCATACTCGCACAAAAACTTTATACGCATAATTTTTAGTTGTTCTAATGTGTAATTGCCATCAGAAAGTTCTTCCCGTGCGATGTCAAGGCTTGATGTCTGGCAGCCTTTAAAATAATCAATGATCTCTTCTCTTTCATATTCTTCTACAAGGTCTTCAATCGCATAATCAAGATTCAGCTTTGTACCGCTGGCCACTATGGTTTCCATTTCTTCCAGGAGCTCTTCAAGCTTTAAAGTTTTATGTCTTGCAATAGTTTCAAGCGGCATTTTCTTATCAACGTTTTGAATAATAAAAACCTTGTTACTGTTTTTATTAACCACACTTTTCATCACAAAATCATCGGGCTTTTTTATTCCATTTTCTTCTACATATTTTGCAATCACATCAACAAAGGGCCGACCAAATTTTAAGGCCTTACCTACACTTACTCCCTGGCATTTCTCAAGTTCCTTTAATGTTGTGGGATATAACGTTGCCATATCCTGCAAGCTGTTCTCTAAAAAAATTACAAACGGTGGAAGGTTTCTTTTTTTAGCTTCAGCCTGCCGAACACTTTTTAACAACTCAAAGAGCTTCTCGTCTGTCGTTATTGCTTCATCGCTTTCTACGTTATCTTCTTCATCTTCACCATTTTCCTCAAAAATGTGGTTTAATACAATTTTAAAACTTGTAGGCTTTTTTAAGAAAGCGTGGCCCTTTTTTGTAATCTTCAATACACCATAGTCTTCGATATCTTTTTGAATAATATTTCCTAAGAGCAATTGCCTTAAGAGAGAATTCCAAAAATGTTCTTCCTTACCCTTGCCGGTACCGAATGCAGGGTTTTCATCATGCCGGTACATTTTTATTTGAGGATTGGCCTTCCCGGAAATAAAACAAATCATATATGTGATAGGAAATCTTTCACCCAAAGCGCTTATCGCTTTAAGAGCAATTATAGCTTCATTTTTTGCTTCTATTAATTCTTTTGGATTTTTGCAATTATCGCATTTTCCGCCACAGTTACCATGCTCATATTCTTCGCCAAAATAGTTAAGCAAAATTTTTCTCCTGCATACACCACTTTCTGAATAGGCCACGGTCTCGTTTATAAGTTGCCCGCCCATTTCTCTTTCACTTAATGTTTTATCCCGCATTAGGTGTTCTAGTTTGGCTACATCCTTATGCGAATAATAAAGAATGCATTTACCCTCCAGCCCGTCACGGCCTGCACGCCCGGTTTCCTGGTAATAGTTTTCAATAGACTTAGGTATATTATAATGAATAACAAAGCGCACATCAGGCTTATCTATTCCCATTCCGAACGCAATGGTGGCGACAATTACCTGCACATCTTCTCCAAGAAATTCATCCTGTCTTCTTGCTCTTAGTTTTGAATCCAGACCTGCATGATATGCCACTGCTTTAATGCCATTTGCCATCAGCATTTGAGCTAACTCTTCTGTAGTTTTTCGATTTAATGTATATATGATTCCGCTTTTGCCTTTATTCAGAGATATAAACTTTACAATGCTTTTTACGGCTTGCTCCTTCTTTACTTTTGGTTGTACTTCATAGTATAAATTAGGGCGATTAAAGGAGGAAATAAAAATTTTTGGCGCTCTCAAACCAAGGTTATTTACAATATCACTTTGCACTTTTGGGGTAGCCGTGGCTGTTAGTGCAATCACCGGAATTTTACTATCTATCTGATCCATTACTTCTTTCAGCTTCCTATATTCAGGCCTAAAATCGTGGCCCCACTCGCTTATGCAATGTGCTTCATCCACAGCAAAAAAAGAAATCTTCAGGCCTTTGAAAAAGTCCACATTTTCTTCCTTCGTAAGTGTTTCCGGAGCTACATATAGCATCTTCGTTTTGCCGGAAGTAAGATCCTCCTTTACGACTTTTTGTTGCCCTTTATTTAGTGTGCTATTTAAAAAATGAGCAATATGATCAGCAGTGCTATATCCCCGCACCAGGTCAACCTGGTTTTTCATTAAGGCTATAAGCGGAGAAACTATAATTGCACAACCCTCACTCATCATTGCCGGAAGCTGGTAACAGAGGCTCTTCCCACCACCTGTTGGCATTATTACAAACGTATCCTTACCATCCAAAAGATTGGTAATTATTTGCTCCTGGGTATCTTTAAAACTTTTAAACCCAAAA